>JAHEIG010000072.1 GCA_024639515.1 Rhodobiaceae bacterium
TAATCGCGACTATTGCTGTTGGCCGAGGCCGACAGCCCCCAATCGGCGAGGTCAAAGCGGGCCAAGCGCAATTTCAACGCGCCGCGCTGTTGGGCCGATTGCGGTAATGACAGATCGAGTTGCACTTGGTCATCGCCGACGCGCCCGGATAGGCCTTGCAGCTCGAAAACATCTGGCGACCAGACAACATCGGAAACAAAGCTGACGCGCTGCAACCGCGCTTCATCGACATTTTCGACAAATGGCGAGAAATCCTGACCGGTCAAATTGCCGAGCCAGATGGCCATGCCCAGCGCATCTGAACTGCGGGCCGAGAACGTTCCCTCAAATTGCGTACCCGCTTCATTGACGACAAACTTACCGGCCCCGAGAACCGAGCTACGAAACGGCAAATCGGCGCTAAAGCGTTGCAGCTCGACGATTTCTTGCTCCGGCGCAACGGCGATAATCAAATCGCGTCCGGTTTCGCCGGCAAAGGCAAACCGGTCGGCCTCAATGCGCACCAAGCCGTCAGTGGTTTTGAAAAAACTGCGCCACACATCGACCAAGCTCAAACCATCACTGGCGGCATTTGGCCCAAAACTCTGGGCGCGGGCTTGGCGATTGGCCGGTGACGGGCGGATTTGTGACAAATCGACAAAGCCGGTGGCGGCCCGCACGGCCACAAGCGGGCGCGACATTTCATTGTTCGGCCACATCACGGTGATACGGGTCTGAAACGCCGTATCCAGCGACGACACTTGCAAATTCTCCGAGGTTAGTCGATTGGCATCGACGCCAATCAGCCCGCGTAACGCCGTGGCGCGGCCATTGGCGGTTACCTCATAGCCATATAAAGCGGCCAAGGATTGCGCCAGATTGCCCTTCGACGTGACCCCTAGCTCGCCATCGGCGCGCCAGTTTTCACCGCGTCGCACAAAGCCGCTAAAGGTCACCGCATCGCCATTTTCGCTGCCGACATCGAAATCAACGGATGAGCGGCGGCGGCCATCGCCCAAACGCAGATTAAGGTGGGTTTTGACACCAGAGGCCGGATTGTGCCGCAAGCGCAATTGCAGCGCCGAGCCAAAGCCGACGGTCTGAATATCGCCGTCAATATCTCCCAGCGTGAACGCCAAGTCGCGACGCGCTTTGTTCAAGCCGCTGAGCGATAGGCGCACTTTAATCAAATCAACCGGCGGTACTTTAGCGTCGCTCCATGAGCCGACCAATTGCGACACATTGGTTTTCACCGAGGCCTCTAAGCGGGCGCGCTCAAGCGTCAGACGGCCAATATCGAATTGCAGCTCGCCCAGCCCGCCCCATGATAAATCGACAATGGTGCGCGCCACATGCGCTTTATCGAGCAACTGATCATCGCTCTTGGCGGTGAGTTGCGTGTCGTGGAAAATAATCTGCGGGCGCGGCAAAAACCGCAATTGAATATCGCCCTCAATCGCCACTTGTTGGTTGAGGCGCTGGCCAATGAGCTGCTCCAGCTCAGCGCGCGTCGGTTGCAGCGCCACCAGCATTGGCAAAGCCAGTAAAATAATCTGCGCGACGAGCAGGAACAAAATGGTCAGAAAAACCGGCAACCGCATGAAAAACTCTATTTCTGTCGCTGTCGCCGACATGGCGAGCAAGCCCCTCAGTGTAACAAGCTAGGGGTTAATAAGCTACTGGCCAAAGTGTTGGCCAAAGCCTCAGAAAAGGCGCAAAAATCGATGCACGATGCGGCATTAACCCTCAGCCATGCTATAGTAAGAATCATTTAAGGTGACCGCTCAGCAATAGGAAGATAATGGAAGACGATCCGTTCGATTTGGCCTCTGATGCCGCGCCCGCCCCAGCCGCCCCGACAGCTTCGGCGCCCCCGACACAAGGGCTGAGCATCTCTGCGCGCGCCCGACAAGCGGCGACCAGCGGACGCACTGACCATTTGCTGCAAGGGCTGAATGAAGAACAATCGCAAGCGGTGATGGCCGATGACGGCCCGCTGCTCTTATTGGCCGGTGCCGGCACTGGCAAAACCCGCGCCCTGACCACCCGCATCGCCTATAAAATCACCACCCAACAAGCCTGGCCGAGCCAGATATTGGCGGTGACCTTTACCAATAAAGCAGCCCGCGAAATGAAAGAGCGTATCGGCAATATGCTCGGCGAAGCAGTTGAGGGCATGCCGTGGCTCGGCACCTTCCACTCGCTATCGGCGCGGATTTTGCGCGCGCACGCCGAATTGGTCGATTTGCGGCCCGACTTCACCATCCTTGATATGGACGACACATTGCGGCTGCTCAAGCAATTGATCAAAGCCGAGAATATTGACGAAAAACGCTGGCCCGCGCGGCAGATGTCAGCCCTGATTGATAGTTGGAAGAACCGTGGCTGGATGCCCGACGATGTGCCCGCTGGCGAAGCCGGGTTTTTCGGCGACGGGCTGGGCGGCAAAATCTACGCCGATTATCAAAAGCGGTTGAAAGTGCTGAATGCCGTCGATTTCGGTGATTTGCTGCTCGAGTCGCTGCGCTTGTTCCGCGAAAATGACGCGGTGCTGGAAGAATATCAAAACCGCTTCAAGCATATCCTCGTCGATGAGTATCAAGACACCAATGCGGTGCAATATTTATGGCTGCGCCTGCTGGCCCAAGCGCATAGCAATATTTGCTGCGTCGGTGATGATGACCAGTCGATCTATGGCTGGCGCGGCGCCGAAGTCGACAACATCCTGCGCTTTGAAAAAGACTTCCCCGGCGCGCAAATTATCCGTCTTGAGCGCAATTATCGCTCGACCCCGCATATTCTCGGCGCCGCCTCTGGCCTGATTGCCGCCAATGAAGGGCGCCTCGGCAAGACCCTTTGGACCGACCGCACGGATGGCGACAAGCTGATGGTGCGCGGTGTGTGGAACGGCGAAGAAGAAGCCCGCCTAACGGCTGACGACATCGAAGCCGAGCAACGCGCTGGCCAAGAGCTGAATAATATGGCGGTGCTGGTGCGCGCCAGTTTCCAAATGCGCGAATTTGAAGACCGGTTCATTTCGTTGGGCATTCCCTATCGGGTGATTGGCGGGCCACGGTTCTATGAACGCGCCGAGATTCGCGACGCCAACGCTTATTTCCGCCTGATTGCGCAAATTGATGACGACCTCGCCTTTGAGCGCATTTGCAACAAGCCGCGTCGCGGGTTGGGCAATGTGGCACTGCAAACCCTGCATGATGCGGCCCGCCGCCAAGGGATTTCTCTGTTCCGCGCGGCCGAGATGATTATCGACACGGAAGAAGTGAAACCGGCGGCGCGGCGTGCGCTTTCCGGCTTTGTGCTGTCGGTTAATCGCTGGCGCGAATTGGTGCCGACCATGTCACACACTGAACTGGCTGAGCTGGTGCTTGATGAAAGCGGCTATACCGATATGTGGCAGGCTGATAAATCGCCCGATGCACCGGGCAAGCTGGAGAACTTGAAGGAACTTGTCCGCTCGATGGACGAGTTTGAGACACTGACCGGCTATCTCGAACATATCTCGCTGGTTATGGAAGCGCAGAACAATGACAATGATGACAAAGTCTCGGTGATGACGCTGCACGCCGCCAAGGGGCTAGAGTTCGACAATGTCTTTCTGCCCGGCTGGGAAGAAGGATTGTTTCCCCATCAGCGCAGTCTTGATGAAACCGGCAATAAAGGGCTGGAGGAAGAACGCCGCCTCGCCTATGTCGGCATCACCCGCGCCAAACAAAAGGCGACGATTTCGTTTGCCGATAACCGCCGCACCCATGGGCAATGGGTCTCGGCCCTGCCGTCGCGGTTTATTGATGAATTGCCGCCCGAGCATGTCGATGTGGCCGAAAACGCCCAGCAAAATGTCGGCCAGATGACGCAAAGCCGTTTCGCCAATGACTTTAACGCTTCGACCTATTCCAGCCCGGGCTGGCAGCGGGCGCAAAGCAACCGGCAGACTTACAGCGCCAGCAAAGCACCAAGCGAAGCGCGCCGACAACCGGCGTCCAGCATGAACAGCAGTGCCTATAAGCGCGGCGAGCGGATTTTCCATCAGAAATTCGGCTATGGCCGGATTGAAGTGATTGATGGCAATAAGCTGACCGTGGCGTTTGAAAAAGCCGGAACCAAAAAGGTGCTCGACAGCTACGTCGAGAAACATTAGCCCCGCCAATGACTGTGTGCTGGAAACTTAGCCTGACCACATGCGACCCGCAGGCCGCAGAGCAGGCGCTTGAAATGGCCGGTGCCAGCGTCACCGCCACAACGCCGCGCATTGACGATGATAGCGGGCTGTATAAAGACCATCAGCCCGATGACAAACAAACCGTCGAAGGCTATTTCGATTTTGAACCCGACATCACCGCCCTGTCTGCGCCCGCCGATGCCGACATGCTGCTGGAAGAATTGCCGCAAGTCGACTGGGTCAGCGAGGGGCAAAAAAACCTGCCGCCAGTGCATGTGCCGCCTTTCCACCTGTATGGCTGGCACGACCGTGGCGCGACACGCGGCGCCGGTCATCATATTCAAATGGATGCCGGGCTGGCTTTCGGCTCCGGTCATCACGGCACCACGCAAGGCTGTTTGGCATTGCTGGCCTTCCATCTGCGCCGCACCCGTGTGCACCGCGTCGCCGATATTGGCTGCGGCTCGGGTATTTTGGCCATCGCCGCCGCCAAAGCCGGGGCGCACAGCGTCATCGCCAGCGATTACGACCCAGACTCGGTGCTGACCACGCGCACCAATGCGCGCTTAAACCATGTCGGCCCGCAAATTGATACGCTGTTGGCCACCGGCATGGCGCATCCGCGCTTACGCGATGGCGCACCATTCGATTTGATTTTCGCCAATATATTGGCCCGCCCATTGCACGGGCTGGCCGGCCAGTTCGCGCCGGCGCTGGCGCCGCATGGGCGGCTGATTTTATCTGGCTTATTGCATGAACATACACGCGCCATAATTGCTCGCTATCGACAGTTCGGATTGATTGTCGAACGGCACCATAAAATTGGGGAATGGACGAGCCTGCTCCTCAGGCACTAGGATGTAAATATGTTTCAAAGTTTTGTAGATGAACCGACCGGAAAAGACCAAAGCCAACGCATCAAAGCGTTGCGCAAACACATGCGTGAGTTGCATTTAGACGGCTTTATTGTGCCGCGCGAAGACGAGTTTCAGGGCGAATATGTGCCCGCCGCGCATGACCGGCTGAAATGGCTAACCGGCTTTGGCGGCTCAGCAGGCACGGCGATTATTCTGGCCCGCAAAGCGGCGCTGTTTGTCGATGGTCGCTATATTTTGCAAGCGCCTGAGCAGGTCGACACATCGGTTCTCGAAATTGTGCCGGTGATGCAAACCGCGCCCAGCCAATGGCTTGGCCGACAGGTGAAAAAAGGCCAGAAGATTGGCATCGACCCGCGCCTGCACAGCCAAGCCGCGTTTGCCGCCTTGCAACGCGCGGTGGACACCGCCGGTGGTAAATTATTCGCCGTCGAGGCCAATCTTGTTGACGCGATTTGGCAAAACCGTCCGCCGCTGCCGGAAACCCCGATTGTGCCGCAACCAGAGCGGCTAACCGGGGCCAGCTCACCCAGCAAACGCGCCGAGATTGCCAAACAATGCAAAGCCGCAGGGGCGGACGCATTGCTGATATCGCAGCCGGAAAACATCGCTTGGATATTGAATATTCGCGCCGATGACGTGCCGCACACGCCGTTTGCGCTGTCTTTTGCGCTGTTGCACAAAACCGGTGCTTTTGACTGGTATATTGACCCATCGCGGGTGTCGGCGGTGGCCAAGCAGCATATTGGCAAAGCCTTGCGGCTGAAGGCGCCGAATAGCCTACAGGCTGATTTGAAAGCCCTAAAGGGGCAGAAAATCGCGCTTGATCCGGCCACCACACCGGCTTGGTTTGTGCGCCAGTTAAACAAGGCCGACATCATCCGCATGGATGACCCGTGCGCCCTGCCGAAAGCCTGCAAAACCAAAGCCGAAATACGCGGCGCCATTGCCGCCCATAAGATCGACGGTGTGGCGCTGTGCCAATTCCTCCATTGGTTCGACAAGCAAGCCCCGAAAGGCCAGTTGCGCGAGATTGACGCGGCGAAAATAGCCGAAGCCTTCCGCACGGCTTCTGGCAAGCTGAAGGATTTGAGTTTCGACACAATTGCCGGTGCCGGCCCCAATGCGGCGATTGTGCATTACCGCGTGACTGAAAAAACCAATCGCGCCATCCGCCCGGGTGAGTTGTTTTTGATGGATAGTGGCGGGCAATATGCCAGTGGCACGACAGATGTCACCCGCACCATTTTGGTGCGCGGCAAAGCCCCGGCCAAACAAGCGGTTGATGCCTTTACGCGGGTTTTGCGCGGCCATATTGGGCTGGCCATGGCGCGCTTTCCCGTCGGCACTAATGGCCTGCAGCTCGACACGCTGGCCCGCGCCCCGCTCTGGGCGCATGGGCAAGATTTCGACCACGGCACCGGCCACGGCGTCGGCAGTTATTTATCGGTGCATGAGGGGCCGCAACGCATATCCAAAGGCGGCACTGTCGCCTTGCAGGAAGGCATGATTGTCTCCAATGAGCCGGGGTTTTATGTCGATGGGAAATTCGGCATCCGCATTGAAAACTTACAATATGTGACGCCCGCCAAAGCCAGCAAGAATGGCCGCCCGATGATGGGCTTTGAGCCGCTGACCTTAGCGCCGATTGACCGCCATTTGATTGACGCGACACAACTGACGGCAGATGAGCGCGACTGGCTGAACGACTATCATCGGCGGGTCTTGCAAGTGATTGGCCCGCAGCTTGATAGCGGCGCGGCGCGTTGGCTCAAAACCGCCTGCAAACCGCTTTAGAGGGCGGCCAGCTCAATCCATTCATCTTCGCTGAGAATTTCCAGCCCCAGTTCTTCGGCCTTTTTCAGCTTCGAGCCAGCCCCCTGGCCAGCCACCAGAATATCGGTTTTGGCTGACACGGAGCCGCTGACTTTGGCGCCAAGGCTTTCGGCGCGGGCTTTGGCTTCGGCGCGGGCCATTTTCTCTAACGTGCCGGTAAAGACGATGGTTTTACCGGCAATCGCCGAGTCGCTGGCGACCTGCTCAAGGGCTTGCGGAGCAACCCCGGCCTGCAACAAGGCGGCGATGCTCTGTTGGTTATGAGCCTCGGAAAAGAACTCGAGCAATGCGTCAATCATCACCGCGCCGACCCCGTCAATGGCTTCCAGCTCGCTGCGGGCGGCTTCATCGCCGTCGACCATCGCCATCAGCGTGCTTTGTAATGTATCGATGGAGCCGAAATGGCGGGCCAATAGCCGCGCCGTGGTCTCGCCAATATGGCGGATACCGAGGGCAAAGATGAACCGGTCGAAATCAACCGTGCGGGCAGCGCGAATGGCGGCAAACAGTTTCACCGTGCTGTCTTTCAGCGTGCCGATTTTGTCTTTACTGCCTGAGCCATAGCGCCAGATGTCTGGCGGGTTATCGCTAAAGCGCGCCTCCAGCGTAAAAATATCTTGCGGGCGGCGGATCAGCTCCAAGGCCCAATAATCGTCGATTTGTTTCTGCCCCAAGCCATCAATATCGAAGGCGCGGCGCGAGACGAAATGCTTCAACCGCTCGCGGGCTTGCGCCGGACACACCAACCCGCCAGTGCACCGCGTCACCACATCCAGCGTGCCATCCTCGCGCTGCTCACGCACCGCGTGCGAGCCACATTCAGGGCAGCTATCAGGAAACACAAAGGCTGGCACCTTGTCGGCCCGCGCTGATACATCAACACTAACGATTTGCGGGATCACATCACCGGCGCGTTGCAAGGTCACGCGGTCGCCGACGCGGACATCTTTGCGGATAATCTCATCGGCATTGTGCAGCGTCGCATTAGACACCACCACCCCGCCAACGGTGACTGGTTCGAGCTTGGCCACCGGCGTCAACGCCCCTGTGCGGCCGACCTGAATGTCGATGGCTTGTAAAATCGTCGTCGCCTGTTCAGCCGGAAACTTATGGGCAATCGCCCAACGCG
>JAHEIG010000006.1:0-474 GCA_024639515.1 Rhodobiaceae bacterium
CGATTATACCTATATGGAAAAATACGGCGTGCGCGATTATCGCGGCGGTGGTCGCCAATCGGCCCGTGAAACAGCAGCCCGTGTGGCAGCTGGCGGCGTCGCCCGTCTGGCCCTGCCGGAGGTGCAAATTCGGGGTGCCTTGGTGCAACTCGGCCCGCATAAAATTAATCGCGACCATTGGGATTGGGCGGAAGTCGAAAACAACCCGTTCTGGTGCCCTGACAAACAAGCGGCCAGTGAATGGGAAGCCTATCTCGATGGTGTCCGCAAAGCCGGTTCGTCTTGCGGCGCGGTCATTGAAGTGGTAGCCAGCGGCGTGCCTGTCGGTTGGGGGGCGCCGGTTTACGGCAAACTCGATGCCGATTTAGCAGGCGCGATGATGAGCATTAACGCCGTGAAAGGCGTCGAGATTGGCGAAGGCTTTGACGCCGCCGCCCTGACCGGCGAAGCCAATGCCGATGAAATGCACGCCGA
>JAHEIG010000006.1:484-2758 GCA_024639515.1 Rhodobiaceae bacterium
GGTTTCGATAGCAATCACGCAGGCGGCATTCTCGGCGGCATTTCAACCGGCCAAGATATTGTTGTCCGGTTTG
Organism: Rhodobiaceae bacterium; assembly: GCA_024639515.1. Lineage (GTDB taxonomy): Bacteria > Pseudomonadota > Alphaproteobacteria > RS24 > RS24 > JAHEGN01. The sequence continues at coordinate 558 of JAHEIG010000006.1, forward strand.
CTGTGAAGCCGACTTCATCCATCCTGACACCGCGCAAAACCATTTCGCGCGATGGCGAGGAGACCGAGATCATCACCAAAGGCCGCCATGACCCGTGCGTCGGTATTCGCGCTGTGCCTGTCGGCGAAGCGATGATGGCCTGTGTCTTGGCTGATCATAAACTGCGCCACATTGGTCAGCGGGCAGGCAAATAAGATGTCTCGTCCGCGCACGCGCGTTTACCTCATCACCCCACCGCAGATTGAACTGGCCGAATTTGTTCCCCTCCTCGACAAAACTCTGGCAGCAGGCGATGTCGCGTGTTTGCAAATCCGGCTGAAAAACCCCGATGGCTCAGAGCAAGACGAAGCGCAAGACGAAGTCGTCATCGGCGCCGCGATTGAGGCGATAAAACCTATTGCGCTGGCCCATGATGTCGCCCTGCTGCTCAATGACCGGCCTGATTGGGCGCAAAAATATGATTGCGACGGCGTGCATATCGGCCAGCAAGATCGCGACTATAAACAAGCCCGCGCCCTGCTCGGCGACGATAAGATTATCGGCGTCACCTGCCACAATTCCAAACATCTGGCGATGCTGGCTGGCGATGCGGGGGCTGATTATGTGGCCTTTGGCGCGTTTTACCCGACCCAGACCAAACAAACCGAAACCGTGGCGACGCCCGAATTGCTGAGCTGGTGGCAAGAACTGATGGAGCCGCCTTGCGTCGCCATTGGTGGCATCACCGCTGACAACGCCGCCCCGCTGGTCACCGCAGGGGCCGATTTCCTCGCCCTGTCTTCAGGGGTCTGGCAATATGAGAGCGGGCCGGAAGCGGCCATTGGCAAGCTCAATAAAATGCTCGATGAGCAATTCGCCACCCTGTATGACCGCCTCAACCCAGAGGCAACCTCCGAGACGTAAAACCAGACGCAAAGTTTGGCTTTGTCTGTCGCGCCAAGAGTGCTATCAGAGCGCAACGAAATGAAAAAGGTGTCACCATGAAAATTAACGGAAACGAAATTCGTCCCGGCAATGTGATCAAACACAATGATGGCTTATGGATTGCCGTCAAATTGCAGCACGTGAAACCAGGTAAAGGCGGCGCCTTTGCACAGGTTGAGCTGAAAAATCTGGTCAATGGCTCGAAGCTGAATGAACGTTTCCGGTCTTCCGAGACGCTGGAGCGGATCCGCCTTGAGCAACGCGACTATCAGTTCCTTTATGAAGCCGATGGCACGCTGACTTTCATGGACACAGAAAGCTATGAGCAGATTGAACTGCAAGCTGACTTTATCGGCGACCGCGCCGCCTTCCTGCAAGATGGCATGATGGTGGTCGTGGAAATGCATGAAGACAAACCAATTGGTGTACGCTTGCCCGATCAAGTGACGCTGGAAGTGGTCGAGACCGAACCTGTGGTGAAAGGCCAAACCGCAGCCTCGTCAAATAAACCCGCCGTGCTGGAAAACGGTGTGCGCCTCATGGTGCCGCCATTTATCGCGACTGGCGATAAAATCATCGTTGAAACCACTGAAGTCACCTATCTGAAGCGGGCCGAATAAATAATGGCTCAATCTCCCATCATGAATGTAATGGTCGGCGCCGCTGAAAAAGCGGGGCGGGCTTTGCGCCGCGATTTCGGCGAAATTGAAAACCTGCAAGTGTCGCGCAAAGGCCCGGGTGATTTCGTCACCAATGCTGATATGCGGGCGGAAAAAATTCTCTTTGAAGAATTGCAAGCGGCGCGTCCGGGCTACGGGTTTTTGCTCGAAGAAAGCGGCGAGATTGAAGGGCCAGATAAAACCCATCGCTGGATTATCGACCCACTCGACGGCACCACTAATTTCATGCACGGCATTCCGCATTTTGCTGTCTCTATCGCGCTTGAGCGCGACGGCAAGCTGGTCGCCGGTGTTATCTATAACCCGATTACCGACGAATTATTCAGTGCCGAGCGCGGCAGCGGTGCGTTTTACAATCATGGCCGCCTGCGCGTCGCCGGCCGCACTGAGCTGGCCGACGCCGTGCTCGCCTGTGGCGCCCCGCATGGCCAACGCGCTGGCCGCGATGAGTTCCTTGTCGAAATGGAAACACTGCTGCCAAAAGTCGCGGGTATTCGCCGCTTTGGTGCGGCCTCTCTCGATCTCGCCTTTGTCGCCGCAGGGCGTGTCGATGGCTTTTGGGAGCGCGGGCTGGCGCCATGGGATATGGCGGCCGGT
>JAHEIG010000006.1:2768-38538 GCA_024639515.1 Rhodobiaceae bacterium
GCTGGTATCGTCTTGGTGCGCGAAGCAGGCGGCTTGGTGTCAGACGAAACCAATCGTCAGCGCTTCCTCGAATCCGGCACTGTGGTGGCCGGCAATGAAGCGATTCATGGCGACTTGCTAAAAAATCTCAAAAAATAATCCGGGTATCTTCGCCTAATTAGGCGCCCTATTCGGCGGCAATATCGGCAAATTGTAAGCGCGCCAGGCGGGCATACAGGCCGCCCTGCGCCAATAGCGCGTCATGCGTGCCGCTGGCGACAATCTCACCAGCTTCCAGCACGATAATCCGATCGGCTTTCAAAACCGTCGCCAGACGGTGGGCAATCACCAGCGTGGTGCGCCCGACCATCAAATGACCCAAGGCTTTTTGCACCAGTGTTTCGCTTTCAGCATCCAGCGCGCTGGTTGCTTCATCAAGCAGCAGGATCGGCGCATTGCGCAAAATCGCGCGGGCAATCGCTAGGCGCTGGCGTTGACCGCCTGACAATGTCACGCCGCGCTCGCCAAGTTGTGTGTCATAGCCATCCGGCAGACGGGTGACAAACTCATCGGCTTGGGCTGCTTCAGCCGCTGCGATGACTTCTTCGCGGCTGGCCTCTGGGCGGCCAAAGCGGATATTTTCCAGCACAGATTTGGCGAAAATCACGGTTTCTTGCGGCACCACAGAAAGCGCCCCGCGCACCGCTTGCGGCTCGACCATTTTGACATCAACCCCGTCGATTAAAATGCGCCCGCCTTGCGGGTCATAAAACCGCGACAACAGTTGGAACATGGTGCTTTTACCAGCCCCCGATGCGCCGACCAAAGCGACGGTTTCGCCGGCCGCGACATCCAATGTCACACCATCCAAGGCGGAAATGCCAGGCCGCGACGGATAGGCAAAAGACACCGCTTCAAAGCGTACCTCACCGTGTGCTGGCACGGGCAGGCTAAGCGGGTTTTCAGGCGCTTTAATGTCGGCCTCGACAGCCAAAATCTCGACCAGTCTTTCGGTCGCCCCCGCCGCCAATTGCACTTCGCCCCAAACTTCCGACAGCGCCCCGATGGAGGTGGCGCACAGCACCGCATAAAGCACAAACTGCCCCAGCGTACCGGCGGTCATGGTGCCTTCGAGAACATCTTGCGCGCCGAGCCATAAAATTCCGACAACACCGGAAAACACCAAGACAATGGCAATCGCCGTCATCCCCGAGCGCGCCCAAATACGGGCCCGCGCGGCATCGAAAGAGGCTTCCACCGCGTCGACAAATTGTCGCCGGTCTTCCGCCTCATGGGTAAATGATTGCACCGTCTGCATGGCTTGAATGGTCTCAGCCGCATGGGCACTGGTATCGGCAATGCGGTCTTGGCTGGCCCGCGCCAGACGCCGCACCATACGGCCAAAAATAATCATCGGCAGAACCACAGCCGGTAGCGTCAAAGCTGCCAGCAGGCTCAGCGTGGCGCTGGTATAAACCAGCATCGCTGCCGAGCCGACAAACATAAACGCATTGCGCAGGGCAATCGACGCCGATGAGCCGATGACGGTTTTAATCAGCGTGGTGTCAGCGGTCAGCCGCGACAGCACCTCACCGGTGCGCGTCACTTCAAAAAATGACGGGCTGAGGGTGGTGATGTGATGATAAACAGCGGCCCGCATATCAGCAGTGATGCGCTCGCCGAGCCACGACACAAAGAAAAACCGTGTGGCGCTGGCCAGTCCGAGAACAAGGGCGACCAGAAACAGGGCGAGAAAATAGCGATCAATCGAGTCCGGGTCAGCATTGGAAAACCCATTATCAATCATAAACCGAACCGCCACCGGCATCGCCAATGTCGCCGCAGTGGCGGCGATCAGCGCGATAAAGGCAGCCAGCAAAACCAGCGGATATTGGGTAACAAACGGCAATAGCGCGCGCAACGGGCGAAGCGAGCGGCCGCGAGGCCGCCGCTTGGCTTGTTCTTCGATCTGTTCGACCACTTCCGCCGCGTCATTTCGGGACATTTATCACCTGTAAAATCGTTGGTCGCTTATAACAGTGTCAATCAATTCACACCAGTGCGTAAACATGCTTGCACACAGCGCCCGTCTTGGTTATATAAGCGTCAAATCTTATTAGAAAAGGAATGGCTTATGAAAAAGGACATTCACCCAGAATATCACATGATTACAGTGGCCATGACCGATGGCACCACTTATCAGACACGTTCAACCTATGGTGAGGAAGGAGCAACGCTGACTTTGGACATTGATCCAACCACCCACCCTGCTTGGACAAAAGGCTCTCAGACGCTGGTCGACCGTGGTGGCCGCGTAAGCCGCTTCAACAAGAAATTCGACAGCTTTATGGGCTAAGCCTATCTCGCTAGTTTTTGAAAAGGGCTTCCGCTTCGCTGTGGGAGCCCTTTTTGCTTTCTGTCATCGCCAAAGCGCGCTCAATTTCGGCTTTTAACGCCTCGACCCGCAGCTCCAGATCATCCAAGCTCATCACCGACAAATCTTCGTCGAGGAGCTGACGCAATGCGTCGCCCAAGCTGGCTTTGATTTCTTCTTCCATCATCCCTGCCCTCTGCCTATAGTCTTGGCCAGTCTTATCTTACTGACCTTCGACAGTTGATTTCTAACAGGAACCTTAGCCCGATGACCGATAATTTACCAACCGAGATGCAAGCAATCGCGATTGGCGATGCCAAAACCCCCGATAGCCTGAGCTTAGAGACCTGCGCCGTGCCCGCCATGGGCGACGATGAGGTGTTGGTGAAAATAGCCGCCGCCGGCGTCAATCGCGGCGATTGCTATCAACGCATGGGGTTTTATCCGCCGCCACCCGGCGCATCAGAGATTATGGGCTTAGAATTTTCCGGCACCATCATTGCGGTTGGGGCCAATGTGTCCAAATGGCAAATCGGTGCCCGCGTGGCGGCACTGGTCGCAGGTGGCGGCTATGCTGAATATGGCGTCGTGCATCAACACCATATCCTGCCCGTGCCTGATGATATGAGCTTGACCGACGCCGCCGCCCTGCCCGAAACAATCTTCACCGTCTGGGCCAATGTTTTTGAGCATTGCGGCCTGAAAAGCGGCGAAACCCTGCTGATTCATGGCGGCTCAAGCGGCATTGGCACCACTGCCATCCAAATGGCCAAACTGGCCGGTGCCAAAGTCATGGTCACAGCAGGCTCGGCCGATAAATGCGCCGCCTGCAACGCATTAGGTGCTGATTTGGCGGTTGATTACAAACAGCAAGATTTCGTCGCCGAGAGCGTTGCCTTCAGCAACGGCCAAGGCATTGATGTGATTTTGGACATGGTCGGTGGCGACTATTTCCAGCGCAATATCCAAGCCGCCGCGCGCCACGGGCGCATCGTCAATATCGCGCATCTTCAAGGCTCAAAAGCAGAAATCGATATGATGCCGGTGATGCTAAAAAACCTGACCCTGACAGGCTCAACCTTACGGGCCCGCGCGACAGAAGAAAAAACCCGCCTGACCGAGGCGGTGGCGACGAATATTTGGCCGCACATTGGCCAAGCGGTGAAACCGGTGGTCGATAGCACCTTTGAGCTGGCGCAAGCCGGTGAGGCGCAAAAGCGCATGGAAAGCAGCGCCCATATCGGCAAAATCATCCTGACCTGCGGCGACGACCAATAGCGGCGGGTCAATCTGGCTGTCGCGTCCGACAATTAAAGTGTTTTACACCACCCACACTTGTCGGCTATATAAGCGCCATAGCTTTAATTTAGACCTGTTGAATTGATGCATAGAACTGCATCAAAACAATGCGTGACAGATATTCGGAGAGCATTATGACTGCACCTCTTATGCCCAAAGCCACAGCGGTTTGGCTTGTCGACAATACGGCACTTACATTTGACCAGATTGCGGTTTTTTGCGGCCTGCACCCGCTGGAAGTCAAAGGCATTGCCAATGGCGACGTCGCCCAAGGCATTAAGGGTCTCGACCCGATTTCCAATGGTCAATTGACCCGTACCGAGCTGGAGCGCTGCCAAGAAGACCCAAGCGCCTATCTGCAACTGGCTGAAAGCAAGCGCGATATTCCAGAGGCCAAGCCTTTGACCGGTGCGCGCTACACACCCCTTTCAAAACGCCAAGAGCGTCCAGACGCCATTGCATGGCTGGTCCGCAATCACCCTGAATTGAACGACGCCGAAATTGGCCGTCTGGTCGGCACAACCAAGCCAACCATTAAGAGCATTCGTGAGCGCACCCACTGGAACATGTCGCAAATCACGCCGGTTGATCCGGTCACGCTGGGCCTGTGCTCACAAATTGATTTGGATGAATATGTCGCCAAAGCCGCCAAGCGCGAAGAACGCCGCCTGAAACGTCTGGCCAAAGAAAACGGCACCACCGTCAGCGAAGTGTTGAAAGAAGCCGAGGAAACCACGGCGATTGAAACCCACGCCCCGGTTGAGCCAGCGCCGATGACCGAAGAGCCTGTCGCAGCCGACGTATTTTCCGATACGCCGTCATCAGATGATGCCAGCGACGCCGCCGAAGAGGTCATCCGCCCTGAGGACGTGTTCAAAAGCAATTAAGGCGCCGCCAGCAAGCCTATCGAATGCGCTTGAAATGGCGCGTTAAATAGGTTTAACTCCCCGCTTTCTGGGATTTGCCCGTTTCGGGCACCCGCTGTTGAGAGGAAGTCAAATGGCCTCGGACATTAAAGTCGGTATCATTATGGGCAGCCAGTCAGACTGGCCAACCATGAAATGCGCCGCAGATATCCTGACCGAACTCGGCGTCTCCTTTGAGAGCCGAATCGTATCCGCCCACCGCACCCCTGATCGCCTTTACGAATATGCCAAAACCGCCAAACAACGTGGTTTGAAGGTGATTATCGCAGGCGCAGGCGGGGCCGCGCATTTGCCCGGCATGGTAGCGGCAATGACACCATTGCCGGTGCTCGGCGTGCCGGTGAAATCAAAAGCCTTATCGGGCCAAGACTCGCTGCTGTCGATTGTGCAAATGCCCGCCGGTGTGCCGGTCGGTACTTTGGCGATTGGTGAGGCCGGTGCCAGCAACGCAGCGCTTTTGGCCAGTGCCATTCTGGCCACCCATGACGAGGCCTTGAGCACCCGCCTTGAAGCATGGCGCACCGCCCGCACCGAAGCTGTTGAAGAGACACCGCGTGACGACTAACCGCCTGAAACCCGGCCAGACCATTGGTATCATTGGCGGCGGCCAGCTCGGGCGCATGCTGGCCTTGGCCAGTGCCGAGCTGGGTTTTACCTGTCACATCTATTGCCCCGAAGAAAACAGCCCGGCCAGCCAAGTGGCGCATCAAACCACTTGCGCCGCTTATGAAGACCTCGACGCGCTGGCACAATTTGCCGACAGCGTCGATGTCGTCACTTATGAATTCGAGAATATTCCCGCCGACAGCATTGCCACACTGACCGCCCAAAACACCGTCAGCCCGCCAGCCCGCGCGCTGGCTGTGTCGCAAGACCGGCTCGACGAGAAAACATTTATCGCCGCGCTGGGTATCGCCGTGGCCGGTTTCCACGACATCACCGATTTGGACAGCCTGACAGCGGCGCTGGCACAAACCGGCGGCCAAGGGATTTTGAAAACCCGTCGCTTTGGCTATGACGGCAAAGGCCAATGGCGCATCTCACCGAGCAGCGATTTGACGGCCATTTTGGACGAGCTGGACGGTCAACCCGCGATATTGGAAGCACTGATTAATTTTGAACGCGAAGTGTCGCTGATTGTCGCGCGCGACGCAGCCGGCCATGTCGCCAGCTATGCACCGATTGAGAATGTGCATAAAAACCATATTCTGCATCAATCGACCCTACCAGCTCAGCTCAGCACTGATTTGGCGGCGCAAGCCGAACAGATTGCCGAGAGCTTGGCCACAGCCCTCGACTATGTTGGTATTTTGGCGATTGAAACCTTTGTCACCGCCGACGGGCTGATTGTTAATGAAATCGCCCCTCGGGTGCATAATTCAGGCCACATCACCCAAGACGCATGCACCTGTGGCCAATTTGAGCAGCATATTCGCGCCATTGCCGGTTGGCCATTAGGCGACCCGACGGCGCATTCGAAAGCCATGATGACCAATTTATTGGGCGATGAGGTGGATGATTTGGCGGCATGGGACAGCGCCCCCGCCACCCGCGTGCATCTATACGGCAAAGCTGAAGCCAAGCCGGGCCGCAAAATGGGCCACGTCAATCAACTGATTAAATAAACAGGGCTATCTATTGGCCGCGCGAAAGCGCCATTGAGCCAATTTATCCAGTGCCTCGCTGAAGCCTGAGCCATCGGTTTGGATTTTCTCAGCCGCTTTCGTCAGCTTGCCTTTGACCTTTTCAAACTGCATGACATTCTCAATCCGCCGGTCAAGGAAGGCGCGGGTTTTGGCCAGCTCTGCGCTGTCATCGTCAAACCAGACAATCCGCGTGGTAGCGATGACACCGCTCAAAATGGTGCGCTTTGAATAGTAATTATAATCGGTCGCGGTATCACCCGCCCAACGCCACATCAGATGCGCTGTTTCAAACAATAGCTGCGCCGCCTGCTTCTGACGCCCCGGCATGCTCAGCCAAGCGGCCGCACGCCGCGCCGCGTCGCGATGGTCGGCATCGGCCTGCAAGCGCACCATCACCGTTTCGGTGATGCGCTCACGGATTTTCAGCCCCTCAGCATCGGGTAAAGCCGCCAGCATCGATTCGTCGCCTTGCGCCGAAAACAAAGAAATCAGGTCAGACACCCCATTAGGCAGGGCCAATAAAGCCGTGCCCGCGTCAACACCGGCACTGTCAATCGCCTGCTCAAGGCAGGCTGGACTCCAGCCGCTAAAGCTGACTTCATCCAAAGCGGCGGCCAAAATCGCCTGCTGGGTCTCTAAATAGGGGTTTTCTGCGCTCATGCCGCGATAATGGCTAGAAACGGCGCGAAAAACAAGCGTCAAAACAACGCAAGCCCGCCCCGCCCGAGTGTTGCCGAATAGCCAGTAAAGGCGCAAAACACGCGAGATAATGGCGTGTTTGGCTAGACAAGCCTGCCACGGTTTGCTAAACCCATGCCTATCAAGCAGTGCAAACTGCTTTATCGAAATTTAAGGAGTGATAAAACGTGCAAGTTTCCGTTCGTGATAACAATGTCGATCAGGCCTATAAGGTTCTGAAAAAGAAACTTCAGCGTGAAGGTGTCTTCCGCGAAATGAAATTGCGTGGCCATTATGAAAAGCCGTCTGAGAAGCGCGCGCGTGAAAAAGCCGAATCTGTGCGCCGCGTCCGCAAGCTGGCCCGTAAAGCCGCTCAGCGTGAAGGTCTGGTTCTGGGCAAGCGCAAATACTAATTTTGTCTTTAACGTTTTGTCTTCACCGACAAAACGACATAAAAAAGCGCCCCCGAGGGGGCGCTTTTATTTTGCCTGAAGAAGCGTCGCCGCTTAGAAAGCTTTGACGATATTCTCCACCATTTTCTTGGCATCCGAGAACAACATCATAGTGTTGTCGCGGAAGAACAATTCGTTCTCAACGCCGGCATAGCCTGAGCCCATACCGCGTTTGATAAACAGAACCGTTGCCGCACGCTCAACATCGAGAATCGGCATGCCGTAAATCGGGCTTTGTGGGTCGGTTTTGGCTGACGGGTTGGTCACGTCATTGGCACCAATAACAAACGCCACATCAGCTTGTGCAAACTCACTGTTAATGTCTTCCAGTTCAAAGACATCGTCATACGGCACATTGGCTTCGGCCAGCAGCACATTCATGTGACCCGGCATACGACCGGCCACAGGGTGAATTGCATAAGTGACTTTCACGCCGTCTTTTTTCAGCTCGTCGACCATTTCACGCAGCGCGTGTTGGGCTTGCGCCACCGCCATGCCATAGCCCGGCACGATGATGACAGATGAAGCGTTTTTCATAATGAACGCAGCATCGTCGGCACTGCCCTGTTTCACAGGTCGGGTTTCGACAACCCCGTCACCAGCCGCCGCCGTCTCGCCGCCAAAGCCGCCGAGAATAACCGAGAAGAAGGAACGGTTCATGCCTTTACACATAATGTAAGACAAGATGGCACCCGACGAGCCGACCAAAGAGCCGGTCACAATCAGCGCCAGATTGCCCATGGTAAAGCCAATGCCTGCAGCCGCCCAACCTGAATAAGAATTCAGCATGGACACCACAACCGGCATATCCGCACCCCCAATTGGAATGATGATCAAGAAGCCAATGACGAAAGATAAAATCGTCACGAACAAGAAGACTTCGCCGATTTGATGCTCGGTGCCATTGCCGGTGCATAGATAGATAATGCCGCCAACAATGCTGGCCGCCAAAATCAAGTTAATGGCATGGCGTTGCGGCAGCATAATTGGTGCCCCCGACATCGTGCCTTGTAGTTTGGCAAAAGCAATGACCGAGCCGGAGAAGGTAATCGCACCAATCGCGACACCCAGTGACATTTCCACCAAGCTACCGGTTTTGATGACCCCATTAACCGAGATATCAAACGCCTCAGGCGACAAGAAAGCGGCCCAGGCGACCAGCACAGCGGCCAAACCGACCAATGAGTGGAAAGCGGCAACCAGTTGCGGCATATCGGTCATCGCAATGCGACGTGCGATCACCGCGCCAATGGCGCCACCAATGACGATACCGCCAATGATTAGCCCCCAAGCGCTGGTTGACTGATTATCCATAATCGCCAGCGTTGTGCCGACAGCGACCAGCATACCGGCCATGCCGAAATAGTTACCTTGGCGTGAGGTAACCGGTGAACTCAAACCGCGCAGTGCCAGAATAAACAGCACGCCGGAAGCGAGATAAAGAAGTGAAGAAATATTTGCGTCCATAGGTCTGGCCTCACTTGTCTTTCTTGCGGTACATGGCCAGCATGCGCTGGGTCACGAGGAAACCGCCAAAAATGTTAATCGAGGCCAGAATGACCGCTCCAAAGCTCAGCCAACGTGTCAGGCCAGCGCTTTCATTCATTGCATCTGCTTCAGCACCAATGGCCAGAATAGCGCCAACGATAATCACTGACGAAATCGCGTTAGTGACCGACATAAGCGGTGTATGAAGCGCCGGTGTGACCGACCAGACGACGTAATAGCCGACAAAAACGGCCATCACGAAAATGCTTAAAAGGTAAACAAAAACGTCGGTTTGCATTATGCGTCTCCCTTTGGTTCAGCGTCGGCTTGCTCGCCAGCAGGGGCCAAGGCAGGATGCACAACAGCGCCATCGCGCGTCAGGCCAATCCCAGTAATAATTTCGTCTTCCCAATCAAGCGCCAAGGCTTTTTCTTCGGCATCGAAAAACGCCAAAATAAAGTTCAGCAGATTGCGGGCATAAAGCTCGCTGGCATTACCAGCCAGACGACCCGGCACATTTTCATGCGCCACCAGTTTCACGCCATTATGCTCGCTGACTTCACCGAGCTTCGACAATTTGCAATTGCCCCCCTGCTCGGCTGCCAGATCGACAATCACAGAACCCGGGCGCATGGCTTCAACCATCGCCGTGCTGACCAGCTCAGGCGCAGGACGCCCTGGGATCAACGCGGTGCAGATGACGATGTCTTGCTTGGCGATATGTTCGGCGACCAACGCCGCTTGGCGCTTTTGATAGTCTTCGCTCATTTCTTTGGCGTAACCGCCTTCTGTTTCGCCGCTGTCATCATCATCGGCTTCTACCATGACAAATGAACCGCCGAGGCTTTCGACCTGCTCGGCCGCCGCACGGCGCACATCCGTGGCACTCACAATGGCACCGAGACGCTTGGCCGTGGCAATCGCTTGCAAGCCAGCAACACCGGCACCCATGACGAACACACGCGCCGCTGGCACCGTGCCCGCCGCTGTCATCATCATTGGCAAAGCGCGGTTGAACTCAGCCGTCGCATCAAGCACCGCTTTATAACCGGAGAGATTGGACTGCGAGGACAACACGTCCATTGATTGCGCCCGCGTGATACGCGGCATCAATTCCATGGCCATTGCCTGAATACCCTGCGCGGCATAGGTCTTGACCGCTGCTTCGCTTTGATATGGGTTGAGCTGGGCGACCAGCAACGCATCTTTTTTCATCACGCCAACAATGTCGGCACTTGGTGCTTTCACACCGAAAACAATATCGGCCGTTTTGACACTGCCGGCGGCGTCGGACGTAATCGTCGCGCCTTCTGCTTGATAACTCGCATCAGCAAAGCCGGACTGCGCACCAGCTCCGGCTTCAACGGTCATGCTGACACCAAGAGCCGTCAGCTTTTTAACCGTTTCTGGCGTAGCAGCGACACGTGTCTCACCGCCAGCCTCTTTCAATACAACGAGGCTTACTGCCATGTCGTTCTCCTTATGGGTAAATTAAAAGTGATCACTTAGTCGTAAACGAATAGCAAAAGGGCAAGCAGTATCACAACGATACCAGCACATGTCCATTTCGTGTATTTGATAAACCCTTCAAACATGCGCTCATGTTCGGGACGGTCCATTTCTTCGTTCCAGCTTTGCGAATTACTATCGTCTGACATCGTTTTTCCTCGCCAATTTTAACGTGCGAGGAATATACCAGACGCCGCGACCGAGGCAAGGTCTCATTGCCGTCAATCCCCGTCAAAAGTTGGCTAAAACAGCGTCATTGGCTTGCTTTGTCGGCTATTTCAAGGCCTTGCAGCGAGCCGCTTTAGACATCCGTCATCGAGCCGTAATGGGCGACTTTTGTGAGCGCTTCTTGGCTGACCGCATGGCGCATAAAATCAACCAGCCGTGCGGCCCAGAAAGCCTGCTGTTGCGACGTTTCAATCTGGTTCTGGCGTAGCTCAATAATCGCGTGCGCAAGGCCGTTTTTTGTACCGTGACGATACAGCGTCTCACCAGCACGGCGCCCCGTATAAGGCTCATTATCGCCAAACGTCAGACCGTCAAATTGGTCCATATAGCGCATCATCAGCTCGGCCAAGCGCGGGTCTTTATCCCATAAAACACCGGCCTCCCAAGGCCGCGCAAAGCCGCGCCAATTATCGGTAAAACTATGCACGGACAAAATAATCGGCGCGCATTTGTCGGCCTGTGCCGCCGCAATCGCTTGCGCAATGGCGCGGTCATAGGGTTTGTAATAGGCGTCGATGCGGTGCTGCCATTCGGCTTTTTGCTGATATGGGTCGACGCTGCGATTGCCGGGAATAATCGACCCGTCTGATAGTTTCATCACCAGTGTCGGGTCATCCAGCCCGCGATTAGGGTCAATCAACAGCCGCGAAAACCGTGATTCGATGAGCGGACAGCCCAGGCCCTCAGAAATCGCCCGCGCCACCTCAACCGCGCCCGGGTCATAGGCGATATGGGTTTGCAATATCTCGTCCGACAGGCCGAGATTATCAAACGCGGCGGGGATGTCATTGCTGGCATGGTCGCAAATAATCAGAAACTGTTTGTCGCCATCGAGATTGGCCGTGGCGAATGCCTCATCGGGGGTAAACGGCGGCGCGATATTCATTGGGCCGCCGCGTCTGCGACCTCGTGAATACCCTGACGCACCGGCTCGCCTTGGGCCAAACGGCGGGCCGCATCGACAATAATATCGGCCTGCGTGTGATGCAGCATATGGCCAACATTGCGTAAATAAATCATCTCGCTTTGCTGGTAATCGTCTTGAAAGCGGTTGGAATTGCGTTTGGTGAAAACGGTTTGGTCGCGGTCGCCGCCAATCAGAATCAGCGGCGTGTCAAAATGCTGATAGTGCTTTTGCATCTCCGCCAGATGCGCCTTCAAATGAATCGAATAGACCGCATTTGTGATAAATTGGCGCGGCATGAGAATCAGCCCAATGGCCGCCGCCTCGACATAGCTATCCGGCACTGATTCGGGATGGGCAGTGGCCTGCACACCAGACAATAACTGGAGGTGGCCATATTTGGTCAAAACAGAATGAGCGAACAGCCAGCCAATCACCGGCAAGGTGACCAGCTTATTATACCAAGAGGAGCCGCCCTCCCAAGGATAAAGCGGCGCCGCCACAATCACCGAACCAGCCAGCTCGGCCCCATGGCGTTGGGCATAGGCCATGGCGACGCTGCCGCCCCAGCTATGGCCGAGCACGACGATATGCTGATAGCCCAGCTGTTTGACGGCGTGGTGCATTTCATCGGCTTGCAAGCCCGGATGCGACATTGCTTTGGCTGACGTCTTTAACCGGCTCAGACCAATGCCGGGCCGGTCAAAGCACAGCACGGTGCCATGCTGGCTGAGCTTTTCGGCCCATGCCAAATCCATGTCATAGCTCGAACTCGACGAGCCATGAATGACTACAAAAGCGGTGTCGGCCTTGCCCGCATCAGTGGCGGGGGTGAGTAGATAATGAAGATGGGCGTTGGGCGTTTCAATAAAGCCGCCAACCCGTGGCAGAGCGGCTTTGATACGACGCCGCAATCGCGCGTCATGTGCCCAAGAGAGCAAAAATAAAGATGCAATAAGAAGACTGGTGACGATCAACATCTAGCGGTCAAACGGCGGATGGCAATGCATCCGCAAAGCCCGAGGCTTTAGCCTTGGCGGGCTTTGAAACGCTTATTGGTTTTGTTGATGACATAAAGACGACCACGCCGGCGGACCAGTTGGTTTTTCTGATGACGGCCACGTAGTGACTTAAGTGAATTCCGGACTTTCATCGACGGCTCCATGTGCCCCAATAGGGCTTTAAAATCTGGCACCCCAAGGGGAGCAATTAAAAGAGCATTTGCCCTTAGAAGCGCGGAAACTACGCGACAGGCCTTGTGCTGTCAAGCACCTGCATCGGCCAATTTACACTTGGCAGAAAACAAATTTTATGTAGTGTGCGGTCGCGTATAGGGAGTACAGCCATGAAGACGGATAATGGCGGCCAGCAAGCGCTGGTTGCAGACGGTGAATTGATTTTACAAGAGCCAGAATGGTTTAAACAAGCCATTGAAAACAAACCAGAAAACCGCTTCGTAGCGTTTCGTAATTCAGAACTGCATTATAGCTACTGGGCTGGCCCGTCGGCTGAGTCGGAAAATCTCGTGCTGTTGCATGGCGACGGCGCGCATGCGCATTGGTTCGACTTTATCGCGCCCTTGCTAACGCCTTATTACAATGTCATTGCCCTCGATATGCCCGGCATGGGCGAAAGCGGCTGGCTTGATGCCTATTCGCGCGAGATTATGGCCGAGGCCATCATCACCATGATCCGCGATGCCAATTTTGTCAGCAAACCGGCGTTTGTCGCGCATAGTTTTGGCGGCATGCTGAGCCTGATCACGGCGCATCATTATGCCGCTGAACTGGCGGCGCTGATGATTTGCGATTTCCATGTTAAATCGCCAGAAAATCATTATGAATGGTATGGCGAGCTGGAAAGCTGGCGCCCGACCCGCGTCTATGACAGCCGCGCCGAAGCCGAAGCGCGTTTTCGTCTGATGCCCGAGCAGCCTTGCGCCAATCATTTCATTGTCGACTATATTGCCAGCCATTCGGTGCGCGAAATCCATCAAGGCGATAATCACCGCCGCGCCGCCTCAGACGCCGCCGGCTATACATGGAAATTTGACCCGTCAATTTACCCGGGCTTCACCGTTGGTCGCGACTTGCCGGAAATTTATAAAGCCCTGCCGCTGCCCTTGGCCGCGATGTTTGGGGCTGACAGCCATGACTTTGACAAAGTCACGCGAGTTGATGCCATTGCCCATATGCAATCGCTGCGCCCCGATGCGCCGCATTACGACATCTCCGGTGCCCGCCACCATATTATGCTCGATCAGCCGCGCGCTTTCGCGGCGGCGATTAATGGGCAAATGCAAAACTGGAAAGCCAGCGGCGCGTTCAATAAATAATTAGTGACGCGGTGCCCGCGACAGAGTTTCTTCTTCGACTTCCTCGACATCAATCGGGGCTTCCAGCGCATCGAGGGCTTTGGTGCGGGTCATCAACAACATTAAAATTGACAGCACAAAGGCAATCCAAAACGGGCCTGTCGGCAAGATTAAATAAATCGGCATCGCCACCACCGGCACGAAAATAATGCCCACTGCGGCGGTCGAGCTGTTGAGACCAGCAATCGCCCCCTGCTCCTCCGGCGTCACCGCCAGCGAGCCACCTGCCGCCACCGCGGGTCGCATCAGCCCCATGCCCAAGCCCTGCAGGGTCAAGGCACAAACAAATACGCCCGGCCCCATCGGCATCAGCAATAAACCAACCCCGACAATATTGACCAGAATGCCCAACGTCAGCAGGGCGCGGACAGATAAATTGGCGCGCGGAATAACCACCAATTGGGCGAACAGCGTGGCCATCGCCATGCTCATCATGCCGCCGCCGACAAGTTGCGCCGTCGCCGCCCCATCGAGCTGCAATGTATCCATGACAAAAAACGCCGCCACTTGCATCACCGCCGCCTGAATCATCGACACCGCAACGCCCATAAACAAAAATGGCCGAATCCGTGGGTCGCTGATTTTCAACCGTGGTCGCTCGGTCGCTAGCTCCACCGGACGCCGACGTTCGGGCAAAAACAACGCAATCGCCAGTGCCCCGCCCAAAGCGAAAGCGGCAAGCGCGAAAAACGGCGCCAATAAATGCACCGTCGCCAAAATCGCCGCAAAGCCGGGGCCCAGAATGGTGCCCATGCCAAAGGCCGCGCCAATCGCCGCCACGCCTGAAGTGCGCTCTGCCCGCGAGGTGCGGTCGGCCACATAGGCTTGCGCCGCCGAAGGTGTGCCCGAGCCAAACAGGCCGAAAATTGAGCGGACAAATATCATCATCAGATAAAGCGTCATCAGCGGCATCACACCCTGCTGGCCCATCACCAGCAAAATGCCAAAACCACCGGTCGAAATACCAAAGCCGGTCAGACCCATCAAAATCACCGGCTTGCGGCCCCAAATATCGCTACGTCGCCCCCAAAACGGGCTCATCACCACCCACAGCACGGCTGACAGGGTGAAAATCGCGCTGACCTGCACCTCGCTGAGGCCGAGATCGCGGGCAATTGGCGGCAACAGCGCAAAAAACAGCGACTGCCCCATGCCAAGCGACAGCAAGCAAATGAACAGCAGAGACAGCCCACGCATGCGCTCTTGAGACGTGGTCGACCGAACCGGTTGCGTCATAGGGAAAACTTTCTTAGCTACGCTGAAGTGGCCGACGGCCTGAGCGATATAAACACAGAATGGTGAAATAGAGCGACGCGCCACCAAAGGCCAGATTAACCAGCAGGTTTTGATTCAACTCGGGGCGCAGCAAATAGGCCAGCGCGCATCCCAACCAAACCACACTGGCGGCCACTGTATAGGGACGCAAATGCACCACCCGAAACGGGTGGACAATCAAAATCGGGGCGAAAATCAGTACCGACAAAACCACACAAACAATCGCGTTAAACCCAACTGAGGTGTCAAACACCACGAAATACAGCACGACAATATTCCACAAAGCGGGAAACCCGCGAAAATCATTTTCTTTGGTTTTCAGCTCGCGATTGGCAAATACATAAAGCGAGGCAAATAAAATCAATGCCGCAATCGCCACTTCAAAACCTTCCGGCACCAGCCCAAAGCGATAAATAATCAACGCTGGCACCAGACAATAGCTGGCGTAATCAATCACCATATCGAGCGTTGCCCCGTCGATTTGCGGCATATTTTCCGACACCTTGGCCCAGCGCGCCAATGGCCCGTCTAGCGCGTCAATCAGCAGCGCCCCGCCGAGCCATAGCAAAGCCAGCTGCACATCGCCGCGCCATACCGCATCCAGCGACAGCATGATGACAATCATCCCCGAGGCGGTAAAACAATGTATGAGGGCTGCCATAAATTTCATCAGTACCAAACCTGTCCATCGCGGGCACGCTCTAAGTCAGCATGCGCCATCATTTCTACCAATTGCTCAAACGACACTTTCGGTTGCCAGTGCAGCTCGGCTTGGGCTTTGCGATTATCACCGATTAACGGATCCGGCTCGCTGGGGCGGTAAAACCGACCATCAATGCCAATAATTTGCCGCCCGGTTTTTGCTTCAAGCCCGACCTCGTCAGCCCCTTCGCCTTGCCATTCGAGGTCAATGCCGACAACTTTCGCCGCCAATTCCACAAACGCGCGCACCGTGTGGGTTTGACGGCTGGCAATCACATAATCACTGGCCACGTCTTGCTGCAACATACGCCACATGGCGTCGACATAATCACCAGCAAACCCCCAATCGCGCGCATTTTCAAGATTACCCAAATGCAACATTTGTTGTCCACCATTTACAATTTGCGCCAACGTCGTGGTTATTTTGCGAGTTACAAAATCCATGCCGCGCAACGGGCTTTCATGGTTGAACAAAATCCCCGACGAGGCATGCAAATCATAGGCTTCACGGTAATTAATCACCGCCCAATGGGCATACAGCTTGGCCACACCATAAGGCGAGCGCGGGTAAAACGGGCTGTCTTCACTGACCATGGTGGTTTCGCTATGACCAAAAATCTCACTGCTCGAGGCATTGTAAATCCGTGTATCGGGCTTCACCAAATTGACCGCTTCGAGCAGCCGCAGCGTGCCAAGGCTGACAACTTCACTGGTATAAAGCGGTTGCTCAAAACTCGTCTGCACCGAGCTTTGGCCGCCGAGATTGTAAATCTCGTCGGGCCCGACTTCTTCAATAATGCGCGATAGATTGGTCGCGTCCAACACATCGAGCGTGCGCAATTCTATATCGCCAGCAATATTGAGATGCGCCAGACGCGGCAGGTTCAGCGTTGACGAACGCCGCGACGCGCCAATCACACGATAGTTTTTTTCAAGCAACAACTGCGCCAGATACGCACCATCTTGTCCAGTAATGCCCGTAATAATGGCGGTCTTGCGAAACGTCATACTCTTATCCATCAAAGTCAGCCCTCAAACTAATACGCGGGCCTTGGAAACACCAGCCTTGTTCACGCCGCCTTGGGCAATGATGGCGTCAGCATGGACAAAACGGCGCGAACGCGATACCTAAAAGGTTCATTCTATAACGGAGATTTTCGTGACGCAGAAAAAGGCTTTAATTACCGGTGTGACAGGCCAAGACGGTGCCTATCTGGCCCGCCTCTTGCTCGGCAAAGGCTATGAGGTGCATGGCCTCAAACGACGGGCCTCCTCGTTTAACACACAACGTGTCGACGATATCTATACCGACCCGCATGAGAGCAATGTGCAATTTTTCATGCATTATGGCGACATGACCGACAGCAGCAACATCATGCGGCTGATGCAAACCATCGAACCCGATGAAGTTTACAATCTGGCGGCGCAAAGCCATGTGCAGGTCAGTTTTGAGACCGCCGAATACACCGCCAATGCCGACGCCTTTGGCACGCTGCGGTTTCTCGAAGCCATTCGCACCCTCGGCCTGATCGACAAAACCCGCTTCTACCAAGCCTCAACCTCTGAGCTTTACGGTAAAGTGCAGCAAGTACCGCAAAGCGAAACCACGCCTTTCTACCCGCGCTCGCCTTATGCGGTGGCCAAACTTTATGCCTATTGGATTTGCGTCAATTACCGCGAAGCCTATGGCATGCACACCTCCAATGGCATTTTGTTCAACCACGAAAGCCCGATGCGCGGCGAAACGTTTGTGACGCAAAAAATCGCCATGGCAGTGGCCGCCATTGAGGCCGGTCACCAAGAAAAAATGTTCCTCGGCAATCTCGACGCCAAACGCGATTGGGGCCACGCCAAAGAATATGTCGAAGGCATGCACGCCATCATCAACCACCACCAAGGCGACGACTTTGTGCTGGCCACCGGGCGCACCGAAACCGTGCGGCGCTTTGTCGAACTGGCCTTCAAAGAAGTTGGCCGTGAGATTGAATGGCAAGGCAGCGGCGTCGACGAAGTCGGCAAAGACGCAAAAACCGGCGTCGTTTTGGTCGAGATTGATCCGCGCTATTTCCGCCCGACAGAGGTTGAATTGCTGATTGGCGACGCCAGCAAAGCCAAAGAGATTCTCGGCTGGGAGGCCAAAATCGGGCTAGAAGAACTGGTTTCCGAAATGGTCTCCGTGGCCCTGCATAACGCCAAACAACCCAAACCGGACATCAAACTGGCAGACTTCTAATGTTTGACCTGACCAATAAACGCATCTGGGTAGCTGGCCATCGCGGTATGGTGGGGCGGGCTGTGGTGCGGGCACTGGCCGATGAGCCGTGCGAGGTACTCACCGTCGACCGGCAAAGCTGCGACCTGACGCGCCAAAGCGAGGTCGAAAGCTGGATGGCGGATAATAAGCCGGATGCGATTATCCTATGTGCGGCGCGCGTCGGCGGTATTCTGGCCAATGACACTTATCCGGCTGATTTTATCTATGACAATCTGATGATTGAAAGCCACATTATCGCGGCAGCGCATCAGCAGAAAACCGAAAAACTTCTGTTTCTCGGCTCCAGCTGCATTTACCCGAAAATGGCCAGCCAACCGATTTCCGAACAAGCCTTGCTGACCGGTGATTTGGAGCCGACCAATGAATGGTACGCCATCGCCAAAATCGCTGGCATTAAATTGTGCCAAGCCTATCGAAAGCAGCATGGCTGTGACTTTATTTCCGCCATGCCGACCAATCTTTACGGGCCGTATGATAATTTCGATTTGCAATCGAGCCATGTCATCCCTGCCCTGATGCGCAAATGCCACGAGGCAAAAATCAGCGGCTCCGAAAGCATGGAAGTCTGGGGCTCAGGTAAAGTGATGCGCGAGTTTTTGCATGTCGATGATTGCGCGGCGGGGATTATCTATCTGCTGAAACATTATTCCGACCATGAGCATGTCAATCTCGGCACTGGCGAGGATGTCACCATCACGCAATTGGTCGAGACCATTCAACACGTTGTCGGCTTTGACGGCACCTTGCGTTTCGACACCAGCAAGCCAGATGGCACGCCGCGTAAATTGCTCGATGTCAGTAAAATTAACCAGCTTGGCTGGACGCACACCACCTCGCTGGCGCAAGGGTTGACCGACACTTATCAATGGTTCCTCGATAACCAAATAAGCAAGTCGTAAAACCGCCATGCCATAAGGGCTGGCATCGAGATAAGATGGTTGTTAGGGTGCGCCGAGTTGTAAAGCGCGAGTAACAGTTGTGGAGTTGTGAGTATGCGTTTTTTCATTGTTACGCAGACCTTCCCGCCAGCTAATGGCGGTATGGAAGCGACGATGTATGCGCTGGCCCAGCACCTAACGGCCAAACAACACGCGGTTAGCGTGCTCCCCAATAAACCTTACGAAAACCCTGAAGCCTTTGCGGTGGTCAATCGCCGCTATCCGAAATTCTTGCGCGCCACGATGAAGCGTCATTGGCTGGCGCGCCAAGTGCGGGCCGATGATGTGGTGATTTGCGACAGTTGGAAATCAGTCGCCGCAGTGCCCAAAACAGCCAGCCGCATTGTGGTGATGGCGCATGGCCAAGAATACCTGAAAACCGGTGCCCGGGCGGACCAAGTGCAAAACGCCCTCGACCGCGCCACCCATCTGGTCGCTAGTTCTGACTTCACCCTCGGCCTTGTGTGCCAAGGATGGCAGACCCAGCACCTCGCCAAATCAACAATTTCGCCGACCTATATGCTGCCCGATTTAGCTGCCACACCAAATCAGGCGGCGCAAAATGGCGGGCAATGCCTCGAAATCATCTCATTGTGTCGCTTGGAAGCGCGCAAAGGCTTGAAGCAAACCATGACCGCGCTGGCCCACTTAGAGCCAAGCGATGGCAGCTGGCACTGGTCAATATGCGGCGCTGGCCCGCAAGAGGGCGAGCTTAAACAACTCAGCCGCGAACTCGGCCTAGACGACAAAATCAGCTTTCTTGGCCGCGTCGATGACGACGAAAAAGACCGCTTGCTGGCCGCCGCAGACCTATTCGTCATGCCCTCATACCAAGACGGCGGCAGTCTTGAAGGGTTTGGCATTAGCTATATCGAGGCAGCGCGCGCCGGCTTGGCCTGTGTCGCCGGTCGCTCAGGCGGGGCCGCAGAAGCGGTGATTGACGGCACCACGGGCTGGAGCGTTGACGCGCAAAACCAAAGCCAATTGCGCGCCGTCCTCAAAGAAGCCATGGGCAATCCCACCGAACGCGCCAAACGCGGCAAGGCGGCGCAAGACATGTTCCAGCAAAAAATGGCCGGCCACATCGTGTTTGGCAAATTCCTCGATCACATATCGACACCGCATCCCTGACACCTCAACCTCCGCCTTTTGTCACGACACTTGGAGCCAGATGCAGGTCGTGATAAGAAGGCCTCAGTCATTCAGCTAAGGAAAAACAATGGGCAAAGATATCATCATGGTCGAAGTTGGCAGCGGCGAGCTGGTCGACAAAATTACCATTCTTGAAATTAAATCAGAGCGTATCTCTGACCAAGCCAAGCTTAAAAATGTGCGCCATGAGTTAGACGTGCTCAGCCAAGTGCGCGACACCAATCTCGGCGACCTCACAGGCCTTGCCGAACTGACGCAAGAGTTGAAGCAAATCAACGAAGCGCTATGGGAAATCGAAGATGATATTCGCGCCTGCGAAGCGGAGAAAGATTTTGGCGAAAAATTTATTGCTCTGGCCCGCGCCGTTTATGTCACCAATGACAAACGCGCCGATGTGAAAAAGCAAATCAACCTGCTGACCGGCGCAACGATTATTGAAGAAAAATCTTATACGGACTTTTCCTAAAACTGCCTCAGCCAGTGATTTGGTCAATCTTGGCCAGCACCTCATCAAGGCTGATATCGGCAATGTCAGGCTTTTCGAGCACTTGATACACCGCGCTGACGCCAGTGTTATGGGCCGGACTGAGCCCGCCAAATAGCGCCACACCTTTGGTGTTGGAGGCGGCCATCAAATGCGTCGGCCCGGTATCATTGCCGACCACCAAAGCGCAATGGGCACTCAACCCGACCAATTGGTTAAAGGTCAGCGGTTTGCCATTATCGAAAAGCGCGGTGGCTGGCAGCGATGCACATAAATCGATTTCGTCAGGGCCGGGGGCTGTCACGGTTTGTAGGCCGCGCGCCGTCAGTGCCTGTGAGAGCGCGGCATAATAGGGCCAACGCTTTTGCGGGTGTTTGGCCGAGGCGCCGGGAATAAGCAGCACGAAACCCGGCTTCACACCGGCCTGCTGCATCACCGCCTCGACATCATCCGCCGCCCAGCTAACATCGGCGCGATACCCGGCTGATACATCGACACCGGCCAATGCCACTTGCTCGGCCAAATAATCGACCGCCGATAATTTGCGGCTGAAGTCAGGCGTGTAGCCGGCTGTTGCATGGCGCGAGCGCCCGCAAATAAAGGCCGGTTTCAACCAGCCATGATATTGCCCGCTGCGGTCTGAATTTTGCAGGTCAAAAACCATATCAAAGCCTTCGGCTTGCAGGCTTTTCTTCAACCGCCACTGCTTCAGCAAATTGAGCCGCGACTGACGCCGATACTGGAAGAAGTCATCAATATGCACTGATTTAGACATAAACCGCGTATACAGCGGGTCGGTCATCAGGGTAATATGTGCCTCGGGAAATGACGCTCGAATACAGCGCATAATACCCTCGGCCAGAATGACATCGCCGAAAGCACCGAGCTTGATAATCAAAATCTTTTTTGGCGAAGGTTGCGGCAAAGCTCAGAACTCTCTGGGTTTGTTTTTTTTCGTCGACGACAAAATCGTCGCGATTGTCTATCTTGCTAACGTGATTTAATTGTAGCTATATGCTGTGTATACCGTGTTGCGGCTCGGAAAGTAAACATCCAGCATAATGAAGATATGTTTGGCCACTCAATGACCTCTATCAGTTTTGCCCTATTGCTTCTCATTGGACCTTTTCTCGCATTTGCGATCAAAGGCCTTTCGGCTTTGCTGTCTTTGGCAGGGCTGGCGGCGCTTATATCGCTCTTGGTGCAGCGAAAATGGCCGGAAAAACAGGCGTGGCGCCGGTTTTTATGGCCGCTTGCCCTGCTTGCATGGATGATTGCGTCGGTGTCTTGGAGCGTCCATCCCGATGCCTTGGAAAGCTTGCTGAAACTGCTGCCCGCACTGGTTTTTTATGCCGCCCTCAGCTTTCAATTCGGCCAATTTGAGGCCGACGACAAAGCCCGCTGGCGCAAGCGCTATGGCCTATCGCTGATGGCCGGCGTCCTGGTCGCCCTGGCGCTTGGCCCTTGGCCGTTTTACGCGCCGGGCCTCGAACATGCCATGCGCGATATTTTGGAGATACCGCGTCAGGTCAACCGGTCGATTGGCATTATCGCGGTCTTGATTTTCATTCTGATTGCCTATCTCAAGCCGCATTATCCGCGACAATCGATGGTGCTATTGGCCGCCACTGTGGTGGTTGCGATGCTGTCGCAAAGTCAGTCAGCCGCCCTGTCGATTATTATCGGCTTGCTTGCGGTGGGGCTGGCGCATATCTCGGTTGCCCTGTGCCGGCGGCTGATATTGCTCAGCTTTGCCGCTTCTCTGGTGCTGGCCGTGCCATTGGCGACCGCCGCCTTCGAACAGAATTGGACGCAAAAATACGCCCCCGAAGTGGTGAAGAAAAGCGCTTCGCCGACCATCCGCTCATGGATTTATTATGTTTATGCGCAAGAGATTAAACAGCGCCCGCTGATCGGCCACGGCCTGCAATCGGCCAAGGGCTTCTCGCCAAACGGGATGGACGATTATGTGCAACAGGGCCTCGATAATGATGTCCCTAAGATGTTCATCAAGTCGCTGAAAAAACCAGCGACGATTGCCGCCCACGCGCATAGCCTGTTCTTGCAAATTCTTTTCGAATTGGGGGTGATTGGCGCCATTCTCGCTTTCATGGCCTTGCGCCAGCTTCTGCCAAAAACCGAAAGCCACATCTCGAAATGGGTTTTGGGCACTTGGGCGGCCGGTCTCGGCACCACCATGTTCAGCTAT
Organism: Rhodobiaceae bacterium; assembly: GCA_024639515.1. Taxonomy (GTDB): domain Bacteria; phylum Pseudomonadota; class Alphaproteobacteria; order RS24; family RS24; genus JAHEGN01. The sequence continues at coordinate 25,661 of JAHEIG010000006.1, forward strand.
CACTTATGGCAAAGCTGGCTCATCGCCGCCCTGCTGCTGGCTGCCTTAACCCGACAAATTTTACTCGACAAAGACGCCGCCTAAGCAAGGACGCCGCCTAGGCTTTGACGACAGCACACGCCGCATCATGGCCAGCCATGGCGTTGCGGGTATCCACAATCAATGCGGCTTTGGCTCCGACTTGCGCATAATCGACATTGTCATGGTCGGTAACAATGACCACGCAATCGGCCTTGGCGATCTCATCATCGCTCAACGCCACAGAAGCACGACCGGCAAGGGCGGCGTGCTCACGGGTCATCGGAATTTCATCAACATAAGGGTCGTGATAAACGCAGGCCGCGCCGGCTTCTTCAATCAGCTCGGTCAGCACCAAGGCGGGGCTTTCGCGCATATCGTCAATGTTCTTTTTATAGGCCATGCCCAACATCAGAACACGGGCACCGCTCAAGCCCTGCTTGCCCTGAATCTGCAATGCCTCATCCATCCGCGCCACGACATAATGCGGCATGTGGGTGTTAATCTCACCGGCCAGCTCAATAAACCGTGTCTCGACACCATGCTGGCGGGCTTTCCATGTCAGGTAAAACGGATCAATCGGAATACAATGGCCGCCAAGCCCCGGGCCGGGGTAAAACGGCATGAAACCAAATGGTTTGGTTTTCGCCGCATTGATGACATCCCAGACATCAATATCCATTTTATCGAAAATCACTTTCAACTCATTGACCATGGCAATATTGACCGAGCGGAAAATATTCTCCGTCAGCTTGGCCGCCTCAGCCGCCCGCGAGCTGGAAACCGGCACCAATTCCGAAATCACACCGTGATATAACGCCAAAGCCAATTCGAGCGCTTGCGGCGTGTCGGCGCCGACAATTTTAGGAATAGATGAGGTCGAGAAATTAATATTGCCCGGGTCTTCGCGCTCTGGCGAATAGGCGAGATAATAATCTTCATTGGTTTTCAGGCCCGATGCCTCAAGCACCTGCGCCAATTCTGTATCGGTGGTGCCGGGATAGGTGCTCGACTCGAGCACCACTAGCTGGCCTTTTTGCAAATGTGTGGCAATCGACTTGCCGGTCGCCAGCACTGGCCCCAAATCAGGGTCGCGGCCATTTTTCAGCGGCGTCGGCACGCAAATGATAATCGCATCCATATCGGCCAGACCGGCGAAATCTGTGGTCGCAGAAAACCGCCCACTGGCATTCATCGCCTGCACTGTGTCGTCGCCAATATGTTTGATATAGGTCTGCCCGCGCGACAAGGTTTCCGGCTTATCGGGATCAATATCGAAACCAACCACGTGAAACTCATTGTCGACAAACGCCTTGGCCAAGGGCAGCCCGACATAGCCGAGGCCGATAATGCCAATTTTCGCCTGTTTATTTTTCAGTTTGTCTAACATGGTCAATGCGCGCCTATTCACGGAAACACGAAGAATTTTTTCAAAATAGCCAGCATTTCCACTAACACAACTAAAAACTGCCTTCGTCTGTCAAACTGCTCTATGCTATGGCGAGATATCGCAACCTAAAGATTTGAGTCCGATGAAGCTGAACAAAAAATCACCCAAGACCCCCCACTTCATGACGCTTTGCTTTGCTGTGGCAATGGCCAGCACCGGCTTTGCCGTGGCGCAGACGCCAAGTAGCGGCGGCTCCATCGAAGCCGACGCGGTTCAGTTTGACGAAGCCGAGGGCACGCTGGATGCCAAAGGCAATGTCGCGATTGAGCGCGACGGACAAACCCTGCGCGCCGACACCGTTTTGTGGAAGCGCCAAGACAACACCATGGATGCATCAGGCCAAGTGATACTCACCGAACCAGACGGCACCCGCACCGACGCCCAGCGCATGGTGCTCGACAATCAATTATCGGCTGGTGAAATGTATGAGATGCGCCAGACCCTGCCCAATCAGGCATGGATTAAAGCCGACACCGCTTCGGTCAGCGACAGCAACATCAAAGCCAATGATATCGCCTATTCCGCCTGCCCCGAATGCGAAGACCCAGAGGCCAGCCCGCTTTGGCAATTTAAAGCCCGCACCATTGACTATGACCGCGTCGCCCAAGATGTTCGCTATCGTGATGTGCGCCTTGAAGTGGCTGGTGTGCCGGTGCTGTATTCGCCGTATTTTGTGCACCCGGGGCCAGAAGTCGTCCGCCGCAGCGGTTTTTTGAACCCGAGCTTTGATTCATCTGAAGCGTTTGGCGCTGGTATTGAAACGCCCTATCATTTCGCGCTGGCATCGAATTACGACCTCACCGTGCGGCCACGTTTCAGCGAAAAACAAGACCCGTATCTGGTCAGTAATTGGCGCCATCTGACACGCTGGGGCGAATATGAAGTCAATACTTATATGCATGACTCAGATGATGCGCTGCTGACCTCAAATCCGGATGAAAGTTTCAATTTTGGCGTCAAAGCCTCGGGCAGCTTTGTGTTTAATGACTGGCACACGAAATTCAAACTGGTCGACGCCAATGATGATTTATTCTTCCGCCGCTACAAGGTCGACAGTCTCGACAAAATGGAAAGCAATGCCACGTCGGTGAATTATCTCGACAATGGCTATGTGCAAGTGGCGGCGTATAAATATCGCAGCGCCCTGCGCGACGAGACTGATAAGACAGTCGATGTGATTTTGCCGAGCATTACCCACCGCCTCGACTTCGACACGCCGCTGGCCAAGGGTCAGTTGTCGATGCTCAATAGCCTGCAACACAATAGCCGTGGCCTGGGGCTGGACATCACCGAAGCCTCATCGCGCCTGACATGGGACCGGCAAATTATCTCCAAAAGCGGGCTGGTCTGGGACGCCCGCAACGCCTTGCAATTAGACGCGTATCATTATTCACAAAAAACCGGCGACCCCATCACCAAAGAGGGTGCCCCCAAAACCTTGGCGGCAAATTCAGCCAGCCTGCAATTGTCTTATCCGCTTGAGAAATTGAGCCGGACAAACAGCCAGACCATCACGCCAGAAATGCAAGTCGTGCTGGCCACCGATAATGAGCGCTATGAGGATATTCCCTACACATCCAGCGCGACGCTGGATTTATCGCAAGGCTCGCTGTTTCAGTTCGCCGCGCCGCAAGACGAGTCGAGCCGGATCAATGTCGGCATCTCGCATGAGATGAACCATGTGAACACGCTGGATACCCGCTTCTTTGCCGGCCAGTCCTATAATCTATCGTCGCAAGACCATGCGCTGAGAACTGGCTATGGCGACGGCAGCTCGGCGCTGATTACCCGCGCCGAAATCGGCTATGGGCCAGCCAATAGCCGCTTCCAATTCAGCCAAGATTTGCGCACCGACCCGAGCAATTTGGAAACCTTGCGCAACCGCACCACGGCGCAGTATCGCCGCGACGGGTTCTCCATCGGCACCAGCTATTCTTTCTATGAGGCCGGTCAAAACGGCGACGACCCGAAGAAAGAGCAAACCGTGCAAATGGACTGGCAAATGTCGAAAAATTGGAACTTTGAAACCAGCCATCGCCGCGACCTCGAGCTTGACCGCAATGTCATGTCATCGGCGCAACTGGTCTATGAAGACATTTGCACCATCCTGACCTTTGCCGTCACCCGCGATTACGCCAGCATCGACAATCTCGAGCCTGAGACATCGCTGAGCTTCACCTTTGTTCTCAAAACCCTCGGCGGCACGCAATAAGCTCAAAGTCTCCTTGCATGCGCCCCGCCTGATTGGTTAGGCTCTGGGCCGGAGGAGTTACCATGCGCACTAAAATTACCAGCGAGATCGCTGGACAAGTTTGGAAAGTCATCGCCAAGCAAGGCGACAGCGTCGCCGTCGATGATGTGATTGTCATTTTGGAATCCATGAAAATGGAAATCCCTGTTCAGGCCACGAAAGCTGGCGTGGTGTCAGAACTCCTCGTCGCTGAAGAAGACATGATCAGCGAAGATCAGCATATTGCCACAATTGAAAGCGAGTAAGCAGGATGAGCTGGCAAGACCAGATTGACGAAATTCACCAACGCCGCGCTTTGGCCAAACAACAAGGCGGCGCAGAGGCAGTCGACAAACACCACGCCAAAGGCCGCCTGACCATCCGCGAACGCATTGACGGGCTGCTCGACGATAATAGTTTCGATGAAGTCGGCGAAGGCGCGGGCGTGCCGGAATATGACGAAAACGGCAAGCTGAAAGATTTCCAACCGGCCAATTTTATTCTCGGCTTTGGCCAGCTAGATGGCCGCAAAGTGATTGTCGGCGGCGAAGATTTCACCGTCAAAGGCGGCTCGCCCAATCCGGCGGGTTTGCGCAAAAGCGTTTATACGGAAGAACTGGCCCTACAATATAAAATGCCGCTTATCCGCCTGCATGAAGGTGGCGGCGGCTCGGTTGGTGGCACCGGCCAAGACAAAAAACGCCGCCCCTTGGGCGAACCGGTGTTTTCGACCTCGCGCTTTGTGCCATTGGCCAAAACGCTGGGCGTGGTGCCAGTGGCCACCGCCGCCCTCGGCCCGGTCGCTGGACTGCCTGCCGCCCGCTTGGTAGCGTCGCATTTTTCTGTGATGACCGAAAACGCCGCCGTGCTGATTGCTGGCCCGCAAGTGGTCAAGCGCGCTCTAGGTCATGATATGACCAAAGAGGAACTAGGCGGCCCTGCCGTACATTTGAAAAGCGGTGCGATTGATAATCTGGCGGTCGATGAGCAAGACGCGTTTGATCAAATCCGCCAGTTCCTGTCTTACTTGCCCGATAATGCTTGGGCCTTCCCGCCGCATCTCAGCAATGATGACAAAATTGATCGCTGCGACGACACGCTGGCCAGCATTGTGCCGACCAACCGCCGCCAGCCATTTCAGATGCGCAAAATCATCAACGCGGTGGTTGACCAGCAAAATGGCGACAGCAGTTTCTTTGAAATGGGCCGCAAATACGGCCCCAGCCTGATTACTGGCTTGGCGCGGTTGAACGGCCACGCCGTCGGGGTGATTGGCAATGATTGCATGTTCTACGCCGGTGCCATGACCGCATCGGCGGCGCAAAAACTGCGGCGCTTCGCCGATTTCTGCAACAGTTTCCATTTGCCGATTGTCAGCTTTGTCGATGAGCCGGGCTTTATGATTGGGCCAGACAGCGAAATGGCCGGCACCATCCGGCATGGCACCGCTGCCATCTCAGCGGTGTTGCAATCGCGTGTGCCTTGGGCCAGCGTGCAAGTGCTAAAAGCCTTTGGGGTGGCTGCACAAGCGCATTTTGGCCTGGAGTCTTATATTCTGTCATGGCCGAGCGCGGCCAGTGGTGCGCTACCCGTAGAAGGCGGCGTGGCGGTGGCCTTTGGCCGCGAGATTGCCGCCGCCGACGACCCGGAAGCGCGTCAAAAAGAATTGGAAGACATGCTGGCGGCCAGCCAATCGCCATTCCCGCGTGCCGAAGGTTTGTCAGTGCATGAGATTATTGACCCGCGCGAGACCCGCCCCAAGCTCATCGCTTGGCTGGAAAACGCCCAACACGCCTATCGAACAACCGCCCCTGAACCCTATCTCACAACCATGCGGCCATAGCATGCAGCCATAGACTGGGCACAATCCGCCTCAACGCGGCGCAATTTGCAATCAGCAACGAAATGGGCGACAAAAGTGGCCCCCATTAAAGGAGAGAATAATGAGCCAAAATCAACAGGTATTTTCAACCATCACCAGCAAAGGTGAATTGGAACTAACCCTTCAAACCAGCGACATGCCGACCCCTGGCCCTGATGATATTGTGGTGCGCATGGAAGCCGCGCCGATTAACCCATCAGATATGTGGCCGCTTTTCGGCCCAGCCGATTTCAGTGGCGCCCAATTTGACGCCAGCGCCGACACACCAAAGCTGACCGCGCCTGTGCCAGAAGCGTTTCTTGGTGCCGTGCGCGCCCGCCTCGACCAAACCCTGCCGGTTGGCAATGAGGGGGCTGGCGTTGTCGTGGCAACCGGTGACAGCCCAGAAGCCAAAGCGCTCGAGGGCAAAGTCGTCGCCGTCATGCCCGGTGGCGCGTTCTCGAAATATGTCAAAGTACCGGCCAATTCGGTATTGGTGCACAATGAAGGCACGACCCCGCTTGAAGCCTCGTCATCTTTCGTCAACCCGCTAACGGCGCTGTGTTTCCTCGAGACCATGCGGCTTGAAAACCACACGGCTTTTGTTCACACGGCAGCGGCGTCTAATCTTGGCCAAATGCTGGTCAAGCTGTGCAAAAATGAAAATGTGCCCCTGGTCAATATCGTCCGCTCACAACAGCAGGTTGATATTCTCAAAGGCCTAGGTGCAGAACATGTCTGCAATTCAAGCGATGCTGACTTCGAAGATCGCCTGATTGAAGCACTTGATGCGACCGGCGCAACGCTGGCGTTTGACGCCACTGGTGGCGGCGAGCTGGCCAACATCATCTTGGGCTGCATGGAGCGGTCGCTGAGCAAAAACGCCAAAGGCCTGAACACATACGGCTCAAGCGAGCTGAAACAGGTCTATCTCTATGGCGGCCTCGATGTTGGCCCGACACTGTTGAAACGCGGCTATGGCATGAGCTGGGCCGTTGGTGGCTGGTTGATGCCGCTGGCACTGGCCCGCATTGGCATGGAGCGTACAGGCGAATTGCGCCAGCGTGTGGCCGATGAATTGAAAACCACTTTCGCCAGCGCCTACACCGATGAGTTGTCGCTTCTCGAAATGATGGATCCGCAACAAATCGCCCGCTATCTGCCCAAGAAAACCGGCGAAAAATACGTTGTGACAGCCCAAAAAGGCGCCTAAGCGCGTCTTTCAGCGAAGATCCACGAGGATCAGCTAGGAAAAGACATGCAAGCCATTGTAATCGGCGCGACCGGTCTCGTCGGCACCAGCCTGACGCAGCAATTGGCCGCCAATGAGCGCTTCTCCTCAATCACCACGCTGGCGCGACGGACGGCATTTAAAGATCTCGACAAGGTGAACCATCACCTTGTCGATTTCGCCGCTCTCGAGAGCCATGCCGATTTGTTGACCGGTGATGTTTTATTCTCCACCCTCGGCACCACCAAAAAACAGGCTGGCTCGCTCGACGCCCAGCGCATCATTGATGTTGATTATCAATTAAAAGCCGCCGATATTGCCGCCCGCAATGGGGTCGCCCATTTGGTGCTGGTCTCGTCAAGCGGCGCCAATGCCCAAAGCGCCAACCCTTATTTGCAAATGAAGGGGGCTTTGGAGGACGCGGTCAAACAATTGCCGTTTCAGCGGATCAGTATTCTACAGCCATCGCTGCTCAAAGGCCCGCGCGTCGGCACCCGCCTCGGCGAGGTGGCTGGGCAGATGATCATGCCGCTTTTCACCTGGGCACCGGGCTTGCGCAAATACCGGCCAATCCATTGCGATGTCGTCGCCGCTAAGATGATAGGCGTCGCGCTTGGCCAAAATCAGCCGCTAGCGACCTATCGTTTGCAAGAGGTTTTCGCCCCATAAGCGCGGCTGTGGCGATGCTGGTCGCGAAAGTTTTACTTGTCGGCAGGGTATATTTTGTATAACTCAGATATATGCGCATAATGCTTTTAAGTATTTCGTTTGGTGCGCGACGGCATATGCATGGTTTTCCCTGAACTTGTCGACCTATTTTTTATAGAACTCAGACGGTTCGAAACACGAAGGAAAAGTCATGATTGACGGCGTAGTGAAGTGGTTCAATGCAACCAAAGGTTATGGTTTCATTGAAGTTGAAGGGCAAGACGATGTTTTTGTTCATATCACAGCAGTTGAAGCCTCTGGGATCCAGATTGCAGAAAACTCAAAAGTCTCTTTTGAAAAAGAGCAAGGCAAAAACGGTAAATATTCAGCCGTAAATCTCCAACTGCGAGATTAAATTGAATGGCGTGCGGTGGGCTGTCCCACCGCACCTTTTTGCGCCCAATAAGAAAAATATGCGCATAGCTTAAGCGGCGCCGGCCCCTTGAAACGCGACGTTTGCACGACTTTTCACATATTTGTAACAAACTGTAAAAACTGTTGAATTTTGCAAGATTGACCGTTTAAGAAACACATCCTAACTCTAAGACATTGTTGTTCATGTTAAAGGAAGATATCTGTTATGAATAAATTGTCTCTTACCGCCGCTCTGTTGGCCGGTACAATGTTGACCACACCTGTTGTGGCTGCAGAAATTTCAGGAAATGTTGGTGCCACCACAGATTACATCTGGCGCGGCAACACCCAGTCAAACGGCGACGCTAGCCTGTCAGGCGGCATCGACGTAGACTTCGGCAATGGCTTTGCTGTTGGTACATGGGTTGGTTCGCTGGGCGAGTCAGACACTGACGATGCAAACTACGAAGTCGACCTGTACGGTAGCTACAGCTTCGAAGGCCCATTCTCTGGCCTGTCTTATGAAATCGGTTACATCTCATACCAGTACCCTGGTGTTGCAAACTCAGCAGATGATTTCTCTGAAATCTTCATCAGCGCGGCAAGTGGCCCATTCTCAGTTTCTTACTATATGCAAGAAGATGCCAAAGACAGCGGCACAGACGCTGACGACGGCACTTACCTGTCACTGGACGCTGAGTTCCCAGTGGCACAAGATTGGTCAGTTGCTCTGCACTACGGTATCGAAGAATTCGACATCTCAGAAGATGACGAAGACTATGCCATTTCGCTTTCTAAAGGCGACATGAGCTTCACCGTTTCTGGTGACGAAGGCGACGACACACGCGCAATCGTTTCATGGGGCGCCAGCTTCTAAGCTGACCTCTCACGAATTTAAGGGCTCTCGCTTTGCGAGGGCCCTTTTTTTTGGCCATTTTCTGCTTCACGACGCCCCATAAAAAAACCGTCGTTTCGATAGATATTGCCTCCGAATTATGTTTCTCTTTTGAAGTTAATAATTTTAGAGGAGGAAAAATTATGACCGAAGTAGAAATTCTAATGCTTCAAGCACAAAACAACCAAGGCACTGGCATGTATCAAGTTGCCATGGCGTTTAGCATTTGGGTGGCCTTCCGCGCTGCCGCAAATGTTGGGCAAAATTACAGCGACAATATCCTTGCTAAAATCGCGGCCTCAATCTTTGGCCTCGGCACGTTGTTTTTCTTCAACATGACCTATGCATTTTGGAGCTTCAACATGGTCAGCAGCGGTCATCGTCTGGCCGAACTGCAGGCCTCTGGCGGCGAGATTTCAGCCCTTGGGGTTAGCTTTATCGCCAACTCAGGCGCTTCAACCACACCACCAACATTCTCACTGGCGCCAAGCGAGCCTGTGTTCATTCTGCTGTTGCTGGCTATTGCCTATATGATTTTGCGCCCGATCTGGGGTTCAAACAAGTAGACGCAACACGCGAAAAAATCGCCTGAAACACGGCCACAAATATGGAAAAGGGCGCTTCGGCGTCCTTTTTTATGCCGCTGAATGGCCCTGAAATGGCCTTGCTTCGGTCAAAAACACGCCGCAAAAACCCGGCAAAAACGAACGGTCCCCCAATCACAAGAGAGTACCGTTATGTTTTCCAAACCCGTCAAAAACACCACCCTCACCGCCTTTATCTGCCTCATCGCTGCCAGCTTTAGTCAGCCAAGTTGGGCCAGTGAGACAATAAAAGCCCTGCTCACCGAACAGGAATATCAAGAAGATCGCTGGACGTTGGGCGAGATTTACGAAGATTATCTCGTCGCCTCGGTAAACGGGCAAATCACCCATGGCGACCGCTTGCGCCTGCGCTTCGCCTCTGGCGAATGCGACACAGCGCGGCTTTTCACCACCTTCTATACGATGAAAGATTTTCCCAATGTCAATGATCTAATTGGCAAAGAAATCAGCGCCACGCTGAACGGCGCGCCGGTTTCGGTTTATATCTCCTATGGCGATAGCTTCCTCAGCGGTCATAGTTTTGTTGTTAATGTCGGCCTGGTCGGCACAGAGAATTTCGCCGACGCGCCGAGCCGCGAACAACAATTGCACTTGCGTCTGGAGGATAATGACAGCCTCAAAGCCAGCGACTATTTCGACATCCTCGAAAACAAATGGTCTCTGGTCGGGCTTGGTAAGTCAGTGGTGCGTGGCCGGCGGGCGTGCCAATTACTCGGCGGTGCCAGCTCTTAGGCTGGGTTTAGTTACCCAAAGTGGCGTCGATGGCGCGGATCAGCTTTTTTGATTGCGGCTTGGTCATGGACGAGAAATACGCCACCGCTTGGCCATCACCATCAATCAGGAATTTGTAGAAATTCCAGCGCGGCGCCCCACCCGTCTCGGCCTTGAGCCACTTATACAGCGGGTGCGCGGCGTCGCCTTTAACCACCAGCTTATCGGTCATCGGGAAGTTGATGGCGAAATTGACCTCGCAAAATTCTTTGATGTCATCTTTGGCGCCGGGCTCCTGCTGGCCGAAATCATTGCTCGGCACACCGAGCACCACCAGCCCCTGATCACGCTTGGCATCCCAAAGCGTTTGCAGCCCGTCATATTGTTTGGTGAAGCCACAAAAAGAGGCGGTGTTGACCAGCAAAATAGTTTTGCCTTTGAAATCAGACAGCATCACCTCACCGCCATCAATCGACGGCAGAGAGAAATCATGCGCACTAGTCGCCGCCCAAGCTGGGCTGGCAAACATCATCGCTAAAATCATCAAAACCCGCATGGTTACCTCCCGTTTGTGCCTGTCTGCCGCGCCCCGTGTTTCGAAGCCCGCCCTGAGACGCGCCGCCGCCACATTCGAAAGCTCGAGGGTTTCATTTCCCGACGCATCAGCCGGATAACATCACCCTCAGCCAAGCCGAACTGGCTTTTAATTTGCTCGAACGACGTCTCGTCGTCCCACGCCAAAGCAATAATCTCTGAAACCGTTGCGCCATCCATAGTCACAAGATCTAGAGCGCGCGGCGCAAACATCAAGAAGCAGCCGCCACCGCTTACGCCTTAGCGCTCGGACGTGCCGCCACCGCCTCATACCAGCGCGCGATATTGCTATGCCCCTCACTTGGCTCAATCTTTACCCATTTGGCGAAATCAACCGCCACCAAGGCGGTGATGTCGGCCAAGCTAAAGCGATCAATGGCGACATAATCGCGCCCGTCCAGTTGCGCGTCCAACATATCGAAAAAATGCCCCAGCCGCGTGCGGCCACGCTCGGCCAGCTCGGGGATCTGGGCATAATTAACCGGCCCCGTGGTGGCGCGATCGACCATGCCTTTCGAGGTGTTGCGCAAGATCTCAGCAATCGCCGCCAGCCCGTCAAATTCCATCTTGGCATTCCACATATAGACCAGCCCCTGCTCTGTCGGGGTGCTGCCGAGAAGCGGCGGGTCGGGCTTATAGGCCTCAGCCCACGCCGCGATACCGAGGTTTTCGGTCAACACCGTGCCATCTTCCAACTGCAAGGCCGGAATCGTGCAGCCCGGATTGATTTGCCGGTAGCTGTCAGATAATTGCTCGGCTTGCATCATGTCGATTTGGACATTCTCCACCTCAATGCCTTTTTCAGCCAATAAAATGCGGGTGCGGCGCGGACTTGGCGCCGGAGTAAAATCATAAAGCGTAATCATAAGCTCTCCTTCGACTGCTGCTCTGTGTTAGCAACAGCCTAGCCGCTTTGCCCCCAATTAGGCAATGCGGCGCAACCGGTGAGCCGGTCTATGATGCGGCGAATTTAGAAGCTGAAGCCCACCGAGATTGATGTGCCATCAATGTCGCTATCGGCAATGCTTTCGCGATAGCTGATTGAGTAGCGCCAGCGATCAAACTCCATACCGCCGCCGATCAAAAATCCAAATCCATCCTGATCGAGAATGCTGAGGCCATTCACACTGAGATCCGCTTCACTCCAATGCACGCCGGCTTTCAAGAAAATTTCTGGGACAATGTAAAAGCCATAAGCGGCGTCGACACCGCTGGTTTCCAATTCGGTCTGAATGCACGCACCTGGGATACACCAAATGGCTTCGGCTTCATCAAAGGTTGTAAAGGCGCCAAATTCAACAAAGCTCGTATCATCAAGGCCTTGTTGATAGAATAGGCGGGCTTCGCCAATGCCTTCATCATAGGTAACTGAGGCTGACCCAAATTCATTGGCCAGAAGCCCCGTCGCGTAGTGATAGTCATCTCCCAGACTCAAATCTGTATAGCTCACCTCAATACCAAATTCGCCAGCTGAGGCCGGTGACAGATTGGTCAGAACAAGCCCTGCGCCAGAAAGGCAAACCATCGTCAAATTTTTCAAATCATTCATGAACGTCATTCGTTCCTCCATTAAAAATTTACGTCGTTACCCCCCCAAAAGGACGCGATTGTCGCTGAGATACAATGTCAATTTTTGACCTCGCCAGGGGATTGATAAGCAGGGGCGCGATATATTAAGGTAAAAAACGTTTTTAATTTTTAAGCTTAGTTTTATGGAGTTGCGTTATGAGAGCTATCATTGTTGGTCTTAGTTTGTTGGTGGCGGCCTGTGCCGACCCGGCTGCCCAGTATAAGGGCAATGTGTTTAATACAAACCAGCTTAACCAGCGCCAAGAAGTGAAAGTCGTCGAAATCTTGACCATCGAACAAGGTGAAATTTTGGTCGACAATGAAACCAATCAGCAAGCTGCCGCCATTGGCGGTGCTATTTTCGGCGCCCTCTTGGGTGCTGCTGCAGGTGAAAATTCACGCCAGCGCAATAGCATCGCTGCCGCCGGCGCAGGCTTGGGCGCAACCGTGGCTGCCTCAGCCGCTGGTGCTCAAAAACTAGTTCCTGCGGTGAATTTGGTGTACCTAGAGGACGGCAATGCTCTGACCTCAACTCAAGTTGGCCAGCCTTGCGAATATGCCCTGGGCTCTGCCCTTGTGGTGACCACCAAAGCCAACGAAACCCGCATTCAGCCAAACTCAGCCACCGCATGTGCTGAAGGCTCCGAGGGGG
>JAHEIG010000077.1 GCA_024639515.1 Rhodobiaceae bacterium
GCCTGAGCCGTCCATGCTGAGGCCGAGTTTTTCGGTCAGCTCGCCATTGCCGTCGCCAACCATCATCACTTTGCCATTGGCGCCTTGTTGTTGGCCCCATGCGCCCATGACAAACGCATCATTGACTGACAGGCAGACAATCGTGTCGACGCCTTTGTCGCGCAATTCTTCGGACTTTTCGATAAAGCCTGGCAGATGCTGGTTAGAACAAGTTGGGGTAAAAGCGCCCGGCAATGCGAACAGCGCAATTGTTTTGCCGGAGAACAGCTCCTCAGTGGTCACAGGCGTTGGACCTGCGTCGGTCAAATGCATTAATTGTGCGCTTGGAATTTTTTCACCTGGTTGAATACTCATGAGTGGTCTCCCTTTTGGTCATTTTATGGTGTTGTTTGCACGCCAATGGTTTGTTCTATAACAACATCCCCCTGGCGCGCCAGTAACCGTAACTTACGTTTAAAAAACGGTGGGTCAAGCGCAGACACGGCGCGGAACTGAAAAATATACTGGTCGCCGTCACCTTCAACCAAGCCGAGCGGTTCAATCACCTCTCCGGCTTGTGGCACCAGCACCATATCAGGCGCGGTAAATGGCCCGCCGGTGAAGCTCAGGCGCAAATATCCGTCATCATAAACCAGCCCCTGCACCTGCATATGCGGCGACGATGAGGGCGGCACTTTAGCCAGCAGCGTGGCGATGATGTGCGCCGCCTCGCTATCACCGAGATCAGCATGGCTGAGCGGTGTCGTCAGGCTTGCCTCAACCGGCACGCAGATGGTGCGGCACATGCCGAGCCGCAAGGCCAGTTGCAAGACCGGCGCATCAGCCCCTGCCGGCCGGTCGATATGCAGCGGTAGCACAAAGCCGGTATCGCCTTGATAACCGATAAAGCCGCCCACCCCGTCATCATAGAAAAATGGCGCCGGATACAGCGTTTCGCCCAAATCGACACCGACACTGTCGGTCAGCTTAATGTCGGGGGCAATGCCGCTGGCACCGGGATAGCGCCAATAAGTGTGCCAGCCGGGTTCGAGTTTAATGTGCAGGGCGGCGTAATCTTGACCCTCGACATGGGCCGCTATCAGGCGAATTTTGGCGCCTTTGACCGACACCCAGTCAGACGCCATGGCGGGGAAAAAAACCGCAAAACTGATGATTAGGCCGCAAATGAGGGCGCGCAAAGAGCTATCGAAAACCGGTTTCATAGCGAGACTATACAGCAAATTGTTGTTTTCACCGACTGACTTGCTAACATTGAGGGATGCACGAAAATGCACTGGAAACAAGTTTACGAGGGCAATTCCTGCTGGCCATGCCGGGGATTGGCGACCCTCGTTTTGACGCAAGCGTGATTTATCTGCTGGCCCATGACCATCTCGGTGCCATGGGGTTTATCGTCAACAAGCCAGCCGATGGGATGGCGCTTGGCGATGTTGTGCAAAATCTCGCGGCAACTCTGGCAACACAACAAGTGCTGAGCCTACCGGTGTTTGTCGGCGGGCCGATTCAAGAAAGCAGCGGCTATGTTTTGCACACCGCCGATTACACCAAATCAGCCTCGGAGCTAACCTGCAACCTGCCGGTTCACCTGACGCAATCGGTGGAAGTCTTGTCTGATATGGTGAGCGGCCAAGGGCCACGCTATTTACGCTTATTCCTCGGCTATTCGGGATGGGGGCCGGGCCAGTTGGAAGAAGAATTGCAAGATAATGCTTGGCTGGTCAGCCCCGCCGACACCGAGCTGATGTTCACCCATGATCCAGAAACCTTATATCACACCATTCTGGCGCGCTTGGGCATTGACCTATCGGCACTCAGCCTAGATAGCGGCGACGCCTAACAGATGCGGCTTACCCCGGTTCGTGGTCGCGCCGGTCGGGCAGGAAAATCACCCCAAGCAAAATACACGCTGTGGTCAAGCCGAGCGCCATATGCGGCATCTCAAATGACAGTACACCAGCGAAATCGGGGCTCAGCATGGCGGTGACGAGCAGGCCAATACTAATCGCCAAGCAAATATCGGCAAAGATAATCACCCGCGTCCAATAATTGCGATTGATCACCCGCCGCATCACCAAATTCAAATGGCCAAGCGCAATCATCACCAGCCCAAAGGCCAGCGCCATACGAATGGTCAGGTCGCTATTGGGCAGAAAATCGAGATCAAAGCCAGAATTGCGGGCCATCTCCTCGCCGCGCAAAGAGACCAGCAAAACCAGCAGCCCCATCGCCATCACCACCGCATGGACGCCACGGCGCGAGCGGCGATAAGCCACCATAAAAGTCGCCACCCCAACCATCAGCAATAAGGTCGAGACCAATGTCAGTTGCACCGCCTGTAACCGGTTTTCAAAGGCCATGAAATGCGATGGCGACCACAAATAAAGCGGCCGCCCATCCGTGGCGCCAATCAGCAAAAAGGTTTGCAGGCTGGCGGCCGGAATTTGCAGCTTGATAATATGCGGTGTCTCCGGCGAGGCGATGAACTCGCTATCGTCAGAGGCAAACAGGCGCAGCGGCGGCTCCTCGCTGGGCGCCAGCCCCAAAGCACGCACCAGCCGCGACGTGCCAGCCCGTTGCAGAACCAAATCAAGCGGCTGATTAGAGCCATTTTGCAACGAAAAGGCGAGATCATCATTGGCCAGTTTTTGGGTGTAGGGGGTCAGCCCGATGACCAGAAAATTCTCTTTCAAACGCATCGCGTCTGCCGCTTGTGCCGTCTTACCCGGCAGTGCCGCCAGTGCTAGACTGGCGAAAAAAATGCTCACCGCCAGCAGTAACGGGCGCAAGCGCGATGGGTTTTGAAGGGTGGGCCAAAATGTTGACACGTCACGCAACATGATGTTTTACCGGCGCGCCTTATCACGAATAAGCGCTTGCACATCAGCTAGATGATTGCCGATGGGGGTAAAATGCTCGTCGCGCGACAACATTTGCGTCACCCGCTCCGGAGTGTCGGGGGCTTGGTCATACGCCTCATACACGGCTTTCGGAAATTTCGCCGGATGCGCCGTTGCCAGAGAGACAATCGGTACATGATCCGGCAACACCGCTTGGCGGGCGGCACCAACGCCAATCGCGCTATGCGGGTCAATCTGCATACCGAAATTGGTTTTCACCTCGCGCATCACCTCCAGCGTTTGCTGCTGGTCGATACGCGCGGCGCCAAACATTGCCCGCATCAGGCTCAGTTCATCCTCGGCCATCTCAAACCGGCCCGATTGTTGCAGCGCGTCCATATAGCCGCGCACGCGGTCGCCATCGCGTCCGGTGACTTCAAATAACAGTCGCTCAAAATTGCTCGACACCTGAATATCCATGCTCGGGCTGGATGTCGCCACCACGTCGCCGGTTTGGTAGACGCCGGTTTCCATGGTGCGGGCGAGGATGTCATTAACATTGGTGGCGACCATTAAATGCGCCACCGGCAAGCCCATTTGCGCCGCCACATAACCGGCGAAAATATCGCCAAAATTGCCGGTCGGCACAGAAAACGCCACGGGTTGGTCTGGCGCGCCGAGTTTGGCGGCGGCGGTGAAGTAATACACGGTTTGTGCCATCACCCGCGCCCAGTTAATCGAGTTCACCCCGGCCAGCGACATATCCTTGCGGAAGCCGGCATCATTAAACATCGCTTTGACCAAGGCTTGGCAGTCGTCAAACGTGCCGTCGACCGCCAGCGTGTGCACATTGGCGTCTTCCAGCGTGGTCATTTGCTTGCGCTGCACATCGGAGACGCGGCCATCTGGGTAAAGAATGAAAATGTCAACCGCGTCACGGCCTTTGAACGCCTCAATCGCCGCCCCGCCTGTGTCGCCGCTAGTGGCACCAACAATAGTGGCGCGGGCGCCGCGCCGTGTCAGCGCGTCATCCATCAAGCGGGCGAGAATTTGCATCGCCACATCTTTGAAGGCCAAGGTCGGCCCATGGAATAATTCCAATAAATAATGCCCGTCTTCCAAGGCGACCAGCGGCGCGACCTCATCATGCTCAAAGCTCGCATAGGCCTCATCAACCAACTGGCTGAGGCGCTCAGCCGAGACATCCTCGGCCATAAATGGGTGCAGCACGGCTTTAGCGACGGTGGCATAGTCGGCGCCGACAAAACTGCGCAGCGTCGCGTCGCTGAGGCGCGGCCAGCTTTCCGGCACATAAAGACCGCCATCGCTGGCCAAACCAGCCAGCAAAGCCTCTTCAAATGACAAGTGCGGCGCCTGCCCTCTGGTGCTGATATATTTCACGCTTCAAGTCCTATTTCGTCTGACGCTGTTTCCACGCACGGATGTGCCACAGACCAGAGATAAACACAAGAACCACAGCAAGGCCATACCAAGTGACAGCATATTGCAGGTGATTATTGCTCAACACCAAGCGGCTCTGCCCGCCATACGGCCACTGACCGGCGGGGGTGGCGCCCAATTCACCGATGACTTCTGGCAAATCCAGGTGCCACGCCGCGCCCATGCTTTGTGGGTCGCGGACATAGAACAGGTTTTCGTCTGGCTGGTCGTCAGCGTCAAAGGCGCCGCGCCGGTCGGGCCAGCGCAACACCAGCTGAATATCTTGCAACGCATCAGATGGCGGCGGCAATGAGGCTTTTAAGCTCGAGGGCACAAACCCGCGATCGACCAATATCACCCCGCCATCAGCCAAATAAAACGGCGACAGCACATGGAAACCGCGCCGCGCCTGCGGCGGCAGACCGGCGGGGATGTTATTCACTTGGGTATACCAAAACCCTTGTTGCGGGCCGAAGCGCCCGCGCATGCTGGCGCGTTGGTAATGGTGCGACGCCTCATTCAGCGCGGCAATATCTTGGGCGTTTTTCAGCCCGATCGGCGCGGCGTCTTTGCGCCCTTCAATGGTAGCGATTTTGTCGAGTTTCCAGTGCAGGCGGTTGACCTGCCAAGTGCCGAGGCTGAGCAGCGCGGCCAGCATCAGCACGGTTAAAATAGCCGGAAAAAGAAAACGCGGAGAACGGTTCATACCGTTCCCCGCGCATCAAAACTCATCAAGACCTGCCTAATGGGCAGCTGGTGCGCCTGCGCCGATGATGTAAATCACCACAAACAGGAACAACCAAACAACGTCAACAAAGTGCCAATACCACGCCGCCGCTTCGAAACCGAAATGCTGTTGCGAGCTAAAGTGGCCGCTCATGGCCCGCAGCAGGCAGACCAATAAGAAGATGGTGCCGACCAACACATGGAAACCATGGAAACCAGTGGCCATGAAGAAGGTCGCGCCATAAATATGGCCGGAGAAGCCGAAGCTGGCATGCTGATATTCATAGACTTGGAAGACGGTGAACAAAGCGCCGAGGGCAACGGTGAGGATAAGACCCCATTTCAGGCCTTGGCGATCATCATGCTGCAACGCATGGTGCGCCCAAGTGACGGTTGTGCCCGATGTCAGCAGCACCAATGTGTTGATCAATGGCAGGTGCCATGGGTCAAAAGTCTCAATGCCTTGTGGAGGCCATTGGCCGCCGGTCAATTCTGCGCGCGAGACTTGCAGCGCTTCGCCCGGATACAGGCTGGCATCAAAATAGGCCCAGAACCAAGCCACGAAGAACATGACCTCAGAGGCAATGAACAAAATCATCCCGTAGCGGTGGTGCAGTTGCACAACCGGTGTGTGGTCGCCCTGATTGGCTTCGACAATCACATCGCGCCACCAAACAACCATTGAGTAAAGAACCCCGGCAAAGCCGACAAGCATGATCCATGGTGCGCCGTCATGCAGATATTGCACCGCGCCCATCGCCAGAATCAGAACACTAATTGATGACACCACCGGCCAAGGACTTGGGTCGACTAGATGGTAATCGTGATTTTTAGCGTGACTATCGGCCATGATATTTACCCCTTTGGTATGCTCGCTTTGGCGCTGGTTTCTTGCTGCGCCCTAAAGAATGTATAAGACAATGTGATGGTTTTGACATCATCCATTTCACTGTCTGTTAAAATTTCCGGATCAACAAAAAAGCTGACCGGCATAAAAACGCTGGCACCGGGCTCAAGAACTTGCTCGGTGAAACAAAAACAATCAATTTTTGAGAAATACATACCGGCTTTGGCAGGCGACACATTATAGGTCGCGGTGCCGGTGATGGTTTCGTCTGTCAAATTGCGGGCCTGATAAAATGCCAAATTCGATTCCCCGACTTTGACATCCATCGGCGCCTCAGGCGCATCAAACGCCCATGGCATATTGCGGTTCAAGCTAGCATCGAAGCGAATGGTCACCATGCGCTCAGACGCGGTCGCTGGCGCCGCCTCTGCAATTTGGGTTGTGCCACCATAACCGGTGACGCGGCAGAACAAATCATAAAGCGGCACTGCCGCATAGGCCGCACCGACCATCAACACCGCCATCACAGCCGCACCGCTGGCGACCTTGCGGTTGCGCTTGGCTTGCTGATAATCGTTGGTGGTGTGTGTGCTCATTGCGTTTATATCGCCCTTAACCTGCCATATTGGCGCTTAGGCGCACCACAGTGACGATGAAAAACATCCCCACCATCAGCGCCAAAGCGACACCCATCAAAGCCGCGCGACGGCGGCGTTGTTTCAGTAATTCGGGCGTCCAGCTATCGACGCCAAATTTCTCATTATCACTCATGATACAGCCAACCTATCTGCCAGCAGCAGAACAAAGATGAAGAATAGGTAGAAAATAGAATAGGCGAACAAAGTGCCGGCCACGCGGTTGCGATTGTCGTCACTGGCAAAGCGCAACAGCACCGCCAAGCCAACAAAGGCAATGTTCAAAATGCCCGCGCCAAGCGCATATATCACGCCAGAAAAGCCCAACGCATAGGGCAGCATCGCCACCACCGCCAAACCAAGCGAATAGAGCAGGATTTGCGTCAATGTTGCCTGACGACCAGCCGTCACCGGCAGCATCGGCACATTGGCCGATTTGTAATCGTCATTTTTAATCAGCGCCAAAGCCCAAAAATGCGGCGGCGTCCAAATAAAGATAATGGCGAAGAAAATCAGCGGCTCGAGGCTCACGCTATTGCTGGCAGCGGCCCAGCCAATAACCGGCGGCAAGGCGCCAGCGGCACCGCCAATGACGATATTTTGCGCCGTGCGGCGTTTCAAAAACATCGTATAGACCACGGCATAGAAGAAAATAGTAAAGGCCAGCAATGCCGCGCTGAGATAATTAATCAGCACCGCCATGCTCATCACCGACAGACCCGACATCCACAGACCAAAGGTCAAAGCGGCTTCGCGGTCGACCCGGCCCGATGGCACAGGACGCTCTTGTGTGCGGCTCATCACCGCGTCAATGTCGGCGTCATACCACATATTCAGCGCGCCCGAGGCGCCCGCCCCCAAGGCAATCAGAATAACTGCTGTCACCACCAACACCGGATGCATGGTGCCAGGGGCCATCACCAGACCAATCAGGCCGGTGAACACCACCAGCGACATCACACGCGGCTTCATAAGCGCGATGAAATCGGTGGCAGAGCCGGTATCCAAAGACACCGGCTCTTTACCGTCTACAATCGTCTCTTGTGTTGACTGAGACATAGGTTTCCTTTCGCGTCGCCTACTTAACTTTCGGCAAGTCGCTGAATTGGTGGAAAGGTGGCGGTGAGCTGAGTGTCCACTCAAGCGTCGTTGCACCTTCACCCCATTGGTTATCGCCAGCAGGCTGACGACGGACAACCGCGTGGATCACACCGACCAAGAAGATCAACACACCAACGGCAGAAATATAGCTGCCCAATGATGAGATGTAGTTCCAACCGGCATAGGCATCTGGGTAATCCGCATAACGACGCGGCATACCGGCGAGGCCA
>JAHEIG010000079.1 GCA_024639515.1 Rhodobiaceae bacterium
CGCTGGTTTCGGCGATTGGTTTAATTATCGCGGCTTTCGCGCTGGTCATGGAGACCTTAGCCGATCGGCAATTGACCCATTTCCGCGCCAATTCGAAACCCGGCGATTTGCTGACCAATGGCTGGTGGTCGCGCACCCGTCACCCGAATTACTTCGCCGACGCGCTGTTCTGGTGGGGTATTTATACCACCGTCATTGGCACCACACCGGAAGCCATTTGGACGATTTTTGCACCGATCCTGATGAATTATCTGCTGGTCAATGTATCGGGCGCCAAAATGCTCGAACGCAGCCTGATTAAGAAACCGGGATATGCCGAATATATGCAACGCACCAACCGCTTTGTGCCGCGCATTTTCTAGTCGCTAAAACGCGCCCTGAAGCATTTTGATGATGCCAGAGAAGTCAAGCTCACCCTGCCCCTTCTCGGCCATCTCAGTGTATAATTCAGCGGCGCGTTTGCCCATCGGCGTTTGACACTCAGCCGAGCCTGAGGCCTCTTGCGCCAGATTGAGATCTTTCAGCATCATCGCCGCAGCAAAGCCAGCTTGGTACTGATTATTTGACGGTGCCGTGGGCACTGGCCCAGGGGCCGGACAATAGCTGGTCATCGACCAGCACTGGCCCGATGCGGTGGCGGAAATATCAAACAAGGTTTGCGCTTCAAGGCCGAGTTTTTCGCCGAGCATAAAGGCTTCGCATGTGCCGATCATCGAAATGCCCAACAGCATATTGTTGCAGATTTTCGCCACTTGGCCATTGCCATTGCCGCCAGCGTGGAAAATATTTTGCCCCATCACATCAAGAATTGGCTTAGCGGCGGCAAAACCATCGGCACTGCCGCCGACCATGAACGTCAGCGTGCCCGCCGAGGCACCCCCGACACCGCCAGACACTGGCGCATCGACCATATTGAAGCCGGCCGCCTCAGCCGCCGCTGCGACGCGGCGCGCGGTATCGACATCAATGGTCGAGCTATCAATCAACAAAGCGCCAGCTTTGGCTTCGGCCAAAACCCCAGCCTCGCCGAGATAGACGGTTTCGACATGGGCACCGGCTGGCAACATAGACACCACCACATCAACCCCGCGCGCTGCTGCGCCGGCGCTATCGGCGCGCGTGCCACCCGCTGCTTCAAGCGCTGCCAAAGCCTCTTGCGACAGGTCAAAGCCGGTCACGGCATGGCCCGCCGCGACGAGATTTTTAGCCATGGGCAGGCCCATATTGCCAAGCCCGATAAATCCGATTGATGTCATTGTGTTCCCCCGCTTGTCGTCGGTTGTTAGAGATTAAAGTGTAAGTCGTCATCACCCAGCGAGGCAAATATCGCCTCAATTTCAGCCGCCGTTACATCTTGGTGGCGTTCCGGTGACCATTTCGGTTGATTGTCTTTTTCGATAATAATCGCCCGCACCCCTTCGTAAAAGTCCGGCAAGTGCATAAGCCGCGTCACGGCACGCAGTTCAATTTGCATGCAGCCATCGAAGTCGGCTTTGGCGCCATCGCGCATTTGCCGCAACGCAATCGCTGTGCTGGTTGGTGATTTGGTGTCGATAATCGCCAGTTGTTTGAGCCCCCAATCAGACCCGTCAGCCTGCAACGCATCGAGGATAGCGACCACGCTATCGCCGGTGAACAAGCGATCAATATCGGCTTGCAAGGCCTGCAATCCAGCCTCGCCCGCCGCTTCATGGAAGCTGTCGAGGGTAGCGGCGACACCGCCACCGGCGGCCAATTTCTGTTTCACCGCATCAAGGTGCTCGGCTGGGATATAATGCGTAGCAATACCAGCGTGCAGCGTGTCAGCGGCTTTCAAGCGCGCCCCTGTCATCACCATATAAGTGCCAATCTCGCCGGGCAGACGCGGCAGGAAATACGTCCCGCCAACATCTGGCAGCAGGCCAATACCGGTTTCCGGCATGGCAAACACCGTGGCTTGCGTGGCGACACGAAACGCCCCATGCACCGACACCCCGACACCGCCGCCCATGGTGATGCCATCAATCAACGCCACATAGGGTTTGGGATAGGTTTTAATCAACCGGTTCAGGACATATTCTTCGCGGTAAAACAGCGTCGCTTCGGCGGCACCGGCTTTGCCCCAATCGTGCAGGGCGCGAATATCGCCACCGGCGCAAAAGCCTTTATCGCCGGCCCCTTCAATCACCACATTCTCGATGCTGTCATCGACCGCCCATATTTGTAATTGCGGCAACATCAGCCGCACCATGTTCAGGGTCAGGGCGTTCAGGGCGTCGGGACGGTTCAGCGTGATGACACCACTGGCGCCATTTTGCTGGAATAATACTTCTTCGCTCATTGTCGACGACCGCGCTAAGATGTCAGCAAATCGCGGGCGATAATGACGCGCATGATTTCATTCGTGCCTTCAAGAATTTGGTGAACCCGTAAGTCGCGCACCATGCGTTCGACTTCGTAATCCTTCAAATAACCGTAGCCGCCGTGGATTTGCAGCGCTTCATTGGCGACATTGAAACATGTGTCGGTGACAAAACGCTTGGCCATGGCCGATTTTTTGGTCTTTTCGGGGCTGGCTTCATCATTGGCCTTGGCGGCGCTATACAGCATCAAGCGGGCCGCTTCGAGATCGGTCGCCATATCGGCCAGCTTGAATTGGATTGCCTGAAACGCCGCGATGTTTTGCCCGAACTGCTCTCGGTCTTGGGCATATTCCAGCGCTTTATCAAAGGCGCGTTGGGCGGTGCCCAGCGAACAGGCGGCGATATTCAAACGCCCGCCATCCAGCCCCATCATGGCGAATTTGAAACCCTCGCCTTCTGCGCCGATACGGTTTTCGGCGGGCACGCGGCAATCTTCAAAAATCACCTGCGCCGTCGGTTGGCTGTTCCAGCCCATTTTCTTCTCATTGGCGCCAAAGCTCAGCCCCGGCGTGTCTTTCTCAATAATGAAGCACGACACGCCCTTCGGGCCGTCATCGCCGGTGCGCACCATGGCGACATAAATATCTGACACACCAGCGCCAGAGATAAACGCCTTGCTGCCATTCAACACATAATCATCACCATCGCGCACCGCCCGCGAGCGCATGGCTGAGGCGTCCGACCCCGACCCCGGCTCAGTCAGGCAATAGCTGGCAATCAATTCCATAGAGGTCAGGCGCGGCAAATATTTGGCCCGCTGCTCGGCCGAGCCAAAGCTGTCAATCATCCAGCTGGCCATATTGTGAATCGTCATAAAGGCGGCGGTTGAGGTGCAGCCGGCCGACAGCGCTTCAAAAATAATAGCCGCATCAAGCCGCGACAGGGCCGAGCCGCCATGTTCTTCTTGTAAGTAAATACCGGCAAAGCCTAGACCGGCCATTTCGCGCAGCACATCAACCGGAAAGATTTTTTCGTCATCCCATGTGCCGGCATGTGGTGCCATTTTATCCATGGCAAAACTGCGTGCCATATCCTGTATGGCAATTTGTTCCTCGTTTAACATGAGCAACCTCCCTAATCAGTTTTTGATGCACGCTCTCACAAAACTTGTCAATAGGACGATTGCCCTTGCGCCTCACTCGCGCTATGTAGATAGCCTGATATGAAGGATTTTCGGCCATGATTAACCGCCAGTTCCCCGCCACCCGTATGCGTCGCTTGCGCCAAAGCGATTGGTCGCGCCGTATGGTGGCCGAAACCCAGCTCGGCGTTGGTGATCTCATCTGGCCGCTATTTGTGATTGAAGGCGACAATCAGCGCCATGCCGTGGCCTCTATGCCCGGTGTTGAGCGGCTCAGCATTGACCTGTGTGTCGACGCCGCGAAACAAGCGGCGGCTTTGAGCATCCCAGCCCTTGCGTTGTTTCCCAACACACCGGCTGAGGCGCGCGACGACCAAGGCAGCGAAGCGTTTAACCCAGACAATCTGGTGTGCAGCGCCACCCGTGCGATTAAAGAGGCGGTGCCCGACATTGGCATTATGTGCGATGTGGCCCTCGACCCCTATACCGCCCATGGCCATGACGGGCTGATGGATGGCGATGAGATTCTCAATGACGCGACGATTGAGGCACTGGTCAAGCAATCGCTCAATCAGGTCAATGCTGGATGCGATATTATCGCCCCATCCGATATGATGGACGGGCGCATTGGCGCCATTCGCGCAGCACTGGAAAGCGACCAACACACCAACACGCTGATTATGGCCTACAGCGCCAAATATGCCTCGGCCTTTTACGGCCCGTTCCGAGAAGCGGTTGGCTCGGGCGGGCGTCTGCGTGGGGACAAAAAGACCTATCAAATGGACGCCGCCAATAGCGATGAAGCGCTGCATGAAATCGGTCTCGATATCAGCGAAGGCGCCGATATGGTGATGGTCAAACCGGGCATGCCGTATCTCGATATTATCAGCCGCTGCAAACGCGAATTCGGGGTGCCGACCTTCGCCTATCAAGTGTCTGGTGAATACGCCATGCTGGCAGGCGCCATAGAGCGCGACTGGCTCGACAGAGACAAAACCATCCTTGAAAGCCTGATGTCGTTTAAGCGCGCCGGGGCCGATGGGGTGTTGAGTTATTTCGCACTGGAAGCGGCGCAACTGCTGAATGAGATGTAAACCAGCGGGATGTACGCCTAGTCGGAAGACCGCAGACGCTTAATCAGGCTCGACGTATCCCAGCGGCCACCGCCCATTTCCTGCACTTCGCCATAGTAAGATTTCACAATCTCAGTGACTGGCAAATCGGCGCCATTGCGGGCTGCTTCATCGAGGCAAATCTGTAAATCTTTGACCATCCAATCAACCGCAAAACCGAAATCGAAAGCATCGTCAATCATCGTCTCGTGGCGGTTTTCCATCTGCCAGCTTTGCGCCGCGCCTTTGGAAATCACATCAATCACCGCGCGACCATCCAGTCCGGCTTTATCGGCAAAGTTCAACGCTTCAGACAAGCCTTGCAGCAGGCCGCCAATGCAAATCTGATTGACCATTTTGGTTAATTGTCCGGCACCGGTTGGCCCCATCAAGCGGGCGGCACGGGCGAAAGTCATTATCGTCTCTTGCGCCGTGGCAAACACTTGTTCGTCGCCCCCGACCATCACCGTTAGCGCGCCACTGACGGCGCCTGCTTCACCGCCAGAGACCGGCGCATCGAGCATATCGGCACCGGCTTCTTGGCACAGCGCGTAAATCTCGCGCGCCACTTCTGCCGAGGTGGTGGTGTGGTCGACCAATATGGCACCGGCTGACATGCCCGCCAGTGCTCCATCGGGGCCGAGAATAACCGCCCGCAAATCATCATCATTGCCGACGCAGCTAAACACAATCGCCGCCCCTTCCGCCGCTTCGCGCGGGGTTGGGTAATGGCTGCCGCCATATGCGGCGCACCATTTTTCCGCCTTTTCAGAACGACGATTATACACCGCCACATCGTGGCCAGCTTGCGCCAAATGGCCAGCCATCGGATAGCCCATGACACCGAGGCCGATAAAAGCAAGGCGGCTCACTTGGCCGCCCCTTTTGCGTCAATGGCGGCATAATTGCCCCGGAAATACAGCAGCGGGTCGCGCTTTTCATCGCAGAAATGCGCCACATCGATGCCGCCAATAAACATTAAATGATCCCCGACTTGCAGCGTGTCGTGGCAGTGGCACTCAAAATGCGCCAACGCGCCTTGCAACAGCACCGTGTCATGCGCGCCGATTTGATATTCTTCCGGCGCAATCAGGTGATCGCCGGGCTGGGCCAGCCGGTTGGACAACTCCTGTTGCGTTGCCGCCAGCACATTGACACTGAACCGCTGGCTTTGTTTGAAAGCCTCTAGCATGTCGGACTTATTATCCAAGCACCATGACAGCAAAGCCGGTTCCAGCGACACCGAGGAGAAGCTGTTAATCGTCACGCCGCGCGCATTTCCTGCCGCGTCACGAATAGCGATGACGACGACACCTGTCCCGAAATTACCAAAAGCGTTGCGGAGTTCGAAATGCACCAGAAAAACCTTTCAATTTTATCGTGTTATGCCCTAATAGACCTGATTAATCTAGAGCCTCAACGTAACTATATGTATAGTGTTTTCCATGTTTGACGAATTCCATATGTGGCTTACCTTCGCAATCATCGTTGCGGCGATGATTTTTTACGTCAGTGAGAAACTGGCAATGGAAGTCACCTCGATTTTAATTGTTGTCGTCCTGTTGACGGTATTCGCGGTTTTCCCGCTCACCGACGCCGACGGGCAGAGCTTATTGACCTCTGGCGACTTGCTGGCGGGGTTTGCCAATCCGGCGCTGATTACCATCATGGCGCTTTTGATTATGGCGCAGGGCTTGTTCCAATCAGGAGCGCTGGAGTGGTTGATTGACCAAGTCTCGCGCCGCGCCGCCCGCTCGCCGCAACGGGCCATGATGACGGTACTATTCGGGGCCATGGTGTTCAGCGCATTTTTGAACAATACGCCTGTGGTGTTGATTACCATCCCGATTCTGTTTGCCATCGCCAAACGTGCCCGCCTGACCAGCACGCCGTATATGATGGGGCTGAGCTTTATTACCATTCTAGGCGGCATGCTGACGCTGATCGGCTCATCGACCAATTTGCTAGTCGCCGATATGGCGTTTCGCGTCGGTGGCCCGCAGCTCGGCTTTTTCCAACAAACCCTGCCCGGCCTTGTGCTGATGGGGGTTGGCGGCCTCTATGTCTTGTTCATCATGCCGCGCCTGTTGAAGAACCGCCAAAGCGTCGACACCGAAGAAACCTTGGATAGTGGCCGTCAATTTATTCTTGAATTGCGGTTGCGCGTCGGTGATCCGCTGGTCGGCAGTCAGACCCGCGCCGGTTTCTTCCCCGATATGCCGGGCATGACGGTGCAAACCATCGTCGCCCAAGGCAAGACCATGTTGCCGCCATTTGATGACTATGCGCTGAAGGCCGGGGATCGTTTGTTCATCGCCGCAACGCGACGCGAAATCTCCGATGCCTTGGCGATTAGCGACCACCCCTTGCGGGCACATATGATGCCGCTCGTACCGCGCGCCACGGAAGATGAAGGCGACGATATTATGTTGGCTGAACTGGTCGTCGCGCCCGGCTCACGGATGATTTCGCGGGCTGTCCATCAGACCGGTTTCACCCACACGACGGATTGCCTGATTGTTGGCGTGCAGCGGCGCAGCTCAATGTTGCGCCATGAAATGGCCAATGTGCGGCTCGAGGCGGGCGATGTGCTGCTGGTCATTGGCAATAATAACTATATTGAGGGTCTGCGGGCCAATCGCGACACATTGCTGATGGAATGGTCGGCCCGCGAGCTTCCGCGTTTTGAAAAAGCCGGCACAGCGCGGGCGATTTTTGCCGCCGCCATTGGTTTGGCCGCCTCGGGGCTATTGCCGATTGTCGTCGCCACCCTGATGGGGGCCACGGCGATGGTGATGACCGGCGTGTTAAACATCCGGCAGGCGCGTCGTGGTTTCGACCTGCGGATTTTCCTCGTCGTCGCCGCCGCGCTGGCCATGGCCAATGCGCTGTTGGCAACGGGCGGGGCTGATTTTATATCCGACGGCTTCCTGGCCGCGCTTGATGGGCAGTCTCCGGCGATTATTCTCTCGGCTTTCTTCCTGCTGTGTGCGGTGGTTACCAATGTGCTGTCGAACAACGCCACCGCCGTCTTGTTCACCCCGCTGGCGGTCAGCCTTGCGGCGTCGATGAATATTGACCCGATGGCGTTTATCCTCGCGGTTATCTTCGCCGCTAATTGTAGTTTCGCCACACCGATTGCCTATCAGACCAATTTGCTGGTCATGGGGCCGGGCAATTTTCAGTTCAAAGACTTTATGCG
>JAHEIG010000031.1 GCA_024639515.1 Rhodobiaceae bacterium
TCTCAATCACTAAAAAAGAGTAAAAAATAAAAAACTCGATGTCACGCAAAATAATACACTTATGTGAAGTTTGCAGGTGCGCGAAACGGCAGGGCTTGTTATGACTTGACTTAGGGCTTGGCCTAAACCCGAGACTGAGATTAGAATTTTGCGAAGAAACCAAAAAGGTATGTCCATGCGTTTATCCGACTATTTTTTGCCAACCCTGAAAGAAAATCCGGCTGAGGCGCAGATTGTCTCGCACCGTTTGATGTTGCGGGCGGGTATGGTGCGCCAAAGCGCGGCTGGTATTTATAGCTGGCTGCCGCTGGGCTTGCGGGTGTTGGAAAAAATAGGCGCGATTGTCCGCCAAGAACAAAATCGCGCCGGTGCCATTGAAGTGCTGATGCCGACCTTGCAGCCAGCTGAATTATGGCGCGAGTCAGGGCGCTATGATGATTATGGCAAAGAAATGCTGCGCATCACCGATCGCCATGACCGCGATTTGCTGTATGGGCCGACCAATGAAGAACTGATCACGCAAATTTTCCGCGATAATGTGCGCAGCTATAAAGAATTGCCGCGCAATCTGTATCATGTGCAATGGAAGTTCCGCGATGAAATCCGCCCTCGCTTTGGGGTGATGCGCGGGCGCGAATTTTTGATGAAAGACGCCTATAGTTTCGACATTGACGAAGCCAGCGCGCGCCAAGCCTATCAGAAAATGTTTGTTGCTTATCTGCGTACCTTCAAACGCATGGGGCTGCAGGCGATACCGGTGGCCGCCGATACCGGCCCGATTGGCGGCGATCTGAGCCATGAATTTATCATTCTCGCGGAAACCGGGGAAAGCGAAGTATTCTGCCATGAGGATGTGTTGAACCAGCCCGTGCCAGAGGCTGATTACAGCCGCGATCTGACGCCGGTAATTGATGCCTACACGCAATATTACGCCCGCAGTGATGAGTTTCACGATGGCGCCATATTCGAAGAACAAGTGCCGGAAGCCAAGCGGGTCACCGCGCGCGGTATTGAGGTTGGGCATATTTTCTATTTTGGCGAGAAATATTCCGCCCCGATGAAAGCCCTGGTCACCGGCCCGGATGGCAAAGATGTGCCGGTGCATATGGGCTCTTACGGGATTGGTGTTTCGCGTCTGGTCGGCGGTATTATCGAAGCCTGCCACGATGATGACGGGATTGTCTGGCCATGGGGGGTGGCACCGTTCCATGTCGGCCTGATTAACCTGAAGCCGGGCGATGCGGCAACCGATGCGCTGTGCGACAAACTCTATAATGGGTTGTCTCAAAATGGCCTTGATGTGTTGTATGATGATCGCGATGAACGCGCCGGTGCCAAATTCTCCAATATGGATTTGATTGGTCTGCCATGGCAGGCTGTGGTCGGCCCTCGTGGTGCGGCGGCGGGCGAAGTCGAAATAAAAAACCGCGCGACGGGAGAGAAAATCACTTTGTCGCTGGAAGATAGTCTGCAAAAGTTAAGCCAAGCGCCAATTCAAAAATGAGCCCAAAAATGAGCCGAAAATGAGGACAACCCGATGAAAGCATTTAACGCGCTGGAGTGGCAAATCGCCGGACGCTATTTGCGGGCCCGTCGTCGTGAGAGCTTTATTTCTGTGATTAGCGCCATCTCGTTTCTCGGCATTATGCTCGGCGTCGCCACCTTGATTGTGGTGATGGCGGTGATGACCGGTTTCCGCGCTGATTTGCTGGATCGTATTTTAGGGGTCAATGGCCACGCCATGGTGCGGCCCTATAGCGGCCAATTTGAAGACCGTGCGGCATTGGCGGCGCGTTTGCAGCAAGCCGACGGGGTGGTGCTGGCCACACCGGTTGTCGAAGGCCAAGCCATGCTGTCAACCGGCCCGAATGTGCGCGGTGTGCTGGTGCGCGGCCTGCCGGAAGACAAATTGCAGCAAATGACCCGCCTGTCCGACAATATCCAACAAGGCACGCTGGCTGGTATGAGCGCGCAAAAAGGCGTCGCGATTGGCGGCCGCTTGGCGGCGTTTGCCGGTGTGCAATTGGGCGACAAAATTGCGCTGGTGGCACCGCGCGGGGCCGTCACCCCGTTTGGCACCGCACCGCGTGTGAGACAGTTTCCGGTGGTGGCGATTTTCAGTATCGGCATGTCGGAATTCGACGCCAATTTCGTGTTCATGCCGATTGAGGCGGCCAGCAGCTTTTTCAGTATTGGCGGGCAGGGCGGCTCGATTGACGTGACACTCGACGACCCTGACACAATCGACGCGCGGGCTGAGGGTTTGCGGGCGATTATTGGCCCCCAGCACTACATACGCGACTGGCAAGAACGCAATCAGACGCTATCGGGGGCGCTTGAGGTCGAGCGCAATGTGATGTTCCTGATTTTGACGATGATTTTGCTCGTCGCCTCGCTGAATATTGTTTCCGGCATGGTGATGCTGGTGCGCGATAAGGGCCGCGATATTGCGGTGTTGCGCTCGATTGGCGCCAGCCGCGCCATGGTGATGCGTATTTTCTTTATCACCGGCGCCAGTATTGGTGTGCTCGGCACGCTGGCGGGCCTCGGGCTGGGCACCCTGTTTTGCGCCTATATTGAAGAAGTGCGGCAATTGCTCATCTGGCTGACCGGGGCTGAGCTCTTTCCGGCGCAGGTCTATTTCCTCGAGAAAATGCCCGCCCGCATGATGCCCAGCGATGTGCTGCAAGTGACGCTGATTGCTTTGGGGCTGTCTTTCTTGTCGACCTTATATCCGGCATGGCGGGCGGCGGCACTGGAGCCGGTGGAGGCGCTGCGCTATGAGTAATCAATTCGCCCTGCGCGACATCCATCAAAGCTTTGCCCAAGCCGGCCAGCCATTGCATGTATTGCGGGGCGCCAGTGTCAGCATTAGCGCCGGTGAAGTGGTGGCGCTGCTCGGGCCGTCGGGGTCGGGCAAATCGGCGCTGTTGCATATTGCTGGCTTGCTCGAACAGCCGACCTCTGGCGATATTGTGATTAATGGCGAAGCGGTGAAATTAGACAGCGACCGCGCTCGCACCGCATTGCGGCGCCAGCATATCGGCTTCATCTATCAGTTCCACAACTTACTGCCAGAATTTAACGCGCTGGAGAATGTCGCCATGCCAGCACGTGTCGCTGGGGTAGGGCGGCCACAGGCGATGCAAGACGCCGAAGAATTGCTCACCGAGCTGGGGCTGGGCGAGCGGTTGACGCATTTGCCAGCGCAGCTCTCCGGTGGCGAGCAGCAGCGCGTGGCGGTGGCGCGGGCATTGATCAATCGCCCGCATATCATCCTCGCCGATGAGCCGACCGGCAGCCTCGACGGGGCGGCGGGCGAGCAGGTAGCGGCTTTGCTTTTGCAAATGGCGCGGGCCCGCCATGCCAGCGTGTTATTGGCCACGCATGACACGCAACTGGCCGAAACCCATGCCGACCGTATTTTGCGGATGCAAGACGGTGTGGTCGTTGAAGCGGGCGCTTAAAACCCCTTAACCCTCTGAAATTAAGAGATAAAAAATATCCGTCACTTTTCTGTTTGACATAGGAACAAAAGGAGAACATATTAAATGCTGGAGTTTTTGAGGAGATGACCATGAAAAAGATAATCGAAGATGTTGTAGCTCTTGGTACGTTGATGGCCCTGACCTATGTGATTTTGGTGTGGGGCACGATTGGCGAAGCTCTGGCCGGTCTTTAGGGGCCGGTCTGTAACAAGTCCGCCGCCAGCAAAGAGCGACAAACTTATCCACCTGATAGGTGCCAAATACAGCTTGAGATACTGTGAAGTTGCCGACCAGTTGTCTAGACTGGAGGCTTGATGATTCTGTTGCGGTGGTGTTATGTCCGGTCAAGACCCGAACAATGTTGAGCTTTCAAATAAGAGCAATAACACTTGGTCTCTGATGAAACCTAAATTTATCCATCTTCGCACCCACAGCGCCTATTCGCTGCTGGAGGGGGCGTTGCCTGTGAAAACACTGACGCAAGCGGCCTTGGCTTCGCAAATGCCGGCTTTGGCGGTGACCGACCGGAATAATTTGTTCGGGGCGCTTGAATTTGCCGAGGAAGCGGCGCGTCTCGGTGTGCAACCGATTATCGGCGCGACACTGAAATTACGCGCCCAGGCCGATGAAGATGGCGACCGCGACGGCTATATCGCCTTGCTGGCGCAAAATCAGGCGGGCTACCGCAATTTGATGGCGCTGATTAGTGACGCACATCTTGAAATTGAAGGGGCGCAGGAGCCGGGCGTCGAGGCCGCGATTCTGGCGCGCCACGCCGATGGGCTGATTTGCCTGTCCGGCGGCGAGGAAAGCCCGGTCGATAAATTACTGGCCAATCAGCGCGAGACGCTGGCCGAGGCCAAATTGTCGTTTTTGCGTGAGACCTTCCCTGATCGTTTCTATGTCGAGCTGCAACGCTATGCTGGCCGCGACAGCGCCGCCACCGAAGCCAAGCTGATTGATTTCGCCTATGCGATGGATCTGCCGCTGGTGGCGACCAATCAGGCGTTTTTTGCCTCGGCTGATGATTACCGCGCCCATGACGCGCTGATTTGCATCGCCGCTGGCCGCTATCTCAATGAAGATGACCGCCGCCGCTTGACCCCAGACCACCGTCTGAAATCAGCCGAGGAAATGTGCGCGCTATTTGCCGATTTGCCCGAGGCGTTGGAAAACACGGTGGAAATCGCTCAGCGTTGCGCGTTCCGACCCACCGAGCACCCGCCCATATTGCCGGCCTTCTCGGAAGGCGACGAGCTGGAGGTGTTGCGCCAAAAAGCCCATGACGGTTTGAGCGCGCGTTTGGCGCAGATTGAACTGGCGGCTGACGAGCAAGTCTATCGCGAGCGCCTCGACTTTGAGCTGGATGTCATCGGCAAAATGGGCTTTCCCGGCTATTTCTTAATCGTTGCTGATTTTATCGGCTGGTCGAAAGAGCAAAACATCGCCGTCGGCCCGGGGCGTGGCTCGGGGGCGGGTTCTGTGGTGGCGTGGGCTTTGCTGATCACCGACCTCGACCCCTTGCGCTTCAACCTGCTGTTTGAGCGGTTTTTGAACCCAGAGCGTGTGTCGATGCCAGACTTTGATATTGATTTCTGTCAGGCGCGCCGCGATGAGGTGATTTCTTATGTGCAAGAGAAATACGGTCGCGGGCAAGTGGCGCAAATTATCACCTTCGGTAAATTGCAAGCCCGTGCCGTGCTGCGCGATGTCGGGCGGGTGTTGCAAATGTCTTATGGGCAAGTCGACCGGCTGTGCAAATTAGTGCCGAATAATCCGGCCAATCCGGTGACCTTGGCCGAAGCGATTGAAATGGAGCCGCGTTTGCAGGCCGAACGCGACAGCGACCCGCAAGTGGCTGAGCTGATGGAAATCAGCCTGAAATTGGAAGGCTTGTATCGTCACGCCTCAACCCACGCTGCCGGTGTGGTGATTGGCGACCGGCCTTTGCAAGAATTAGTGGCGCTTTACCGCGACCCGAAATCGGATATGCCGGTCACCCAGTTCAACATGAAATGGGTCGAGAAAGCTGGTCTGGTGAAGTTCGACTTCCTTGGCCTGAAAACCCTGACGGTGCTGGAAAAAGCCGTCGAATTATTGGCCCGCACCGGCGTCGAGGTGGATATTAGCGCGCTGCCGTTAGACGATGAAGCGACGTTTGAGCTGCTCGGGCGCGGCGACACGGTTGGTGTGTTCCAGCTCGAAAGTGCTGGCATGCGCGATGTGCTGCGCAAAATGAAACCGGATGCGTTTGAAGATATTATCGCTTTGGTGGCGCTTTATCGCCCGGGGCCGATGGAAAACATCCCGCGCTATATTGATTGCAAAAAGGGCAATCTCGAACCCGATTACATGCATGAAAGCCTGCAAGGTATTCTCGAAGAAACCTATGGGGTGACGATTTATCAGGAACAGGTGATGCAAATCGCCCAAACCTTGTCCGGCTATTCGCTCGGCGAGGCGGATTTATTGCGCCGCGCCATGGGTAAGAAAATCAAATCCGAAATGGACGCGCAGAAAGTCCGCTTCATTGACGGGGCGACCGAAAAGGGCGTCAACAAACAGCAAGCGGCGCTGATTTTCGATCAGGTGGAAAGCTTTGCCGGTTACGGCTTCAACAAAAGCCACGCCGCCGCTTATGCGCTGATTTCTTATCAAACGGCATGGTTGAAGGCCAATCATCCAGTGGCGTTTTATGCCGCTTCCATGTCGCTCGACTTTGAGCGCACCGATAAGCTGAACAGCTTCAAACAAGACGCAGCGCGCCACGATATTGAAGTGCTAAGCCCCGATGTGAACCGCTCTGAAGTGCAGTTTTCCATTGACGGGAATAAAATCTATTACGCGCTGGCCGCCATCCGCAATGTCGGTAGCCAGTCGATGAAGGCGCTGCAGGCCGAGCGCGAGGCCAATGGGCCATTTGCTGATGTGTTTGATTTCGCCCGCCGCACCGCCGGTATCGGGATGAACCGCCGGCTGATGGAGCATTTGGTGGCGGCCGGTGCGTTTGACGCGATGGAGCCAGACCGCGCCAAATTAAACGCCGGTATTGATATTTTATTGGGCGAGGCGAACATCGCCTTGTCCGACCGCCAAAGCCAGCAGGAAAACCTGTTTGACGAAGTCGATGTGGCCGAAAGCGTGGTGCTGCCCGAGGCGCTGGCACCGTGGTCGGCAATGGACCGCTTGGCGCATGAATTTGACGCGCTCGGATTCTTTTTGACCGGCCACCCGCTGGATGATTATCAAACCTTGTTGAAGCGCAGTCATGTGGCGAATTTTGTCGATCTCGAAACCCGCGTCGAGCCGGAAGTGTTGATGGCCGGAGCGGTGGTCAAAATCGACGAGCGCAAATCGAAAAAGGGTAATCCTTTTGCCTTTATCACCCTGTCCGACGCCACAGGCCAGTTTGAGGTGACAATGTTCTCCGAAGCCTTGTCGTTGGCGGGCGAGCATTTGAAAGTCGGGGCGCTGATGGTCGGCACCATGAAGGTCGAGCGCGAGGACGGCGAGTTTCGCTTGTTGGCGCAGTCTCTCAGGCCAATTGATGAAGCGATTTCAGATGCCGAGGCGGGTTTGCGGATTTTCATCGAAAAACCCGAGGCCTGTGCCGGCTTGCACACGCGGCTGAAAGATGTCGAGCAATTGCCGCATAAACGCGGTGGCGAAATATCGCTGATTGTCATGGGCGAGCAGCGCGAGGTCGAATTGCGCTTGCCCAATCGCTATGCCATTAACCCGCGCATTGCCGGTGCGATTAAGGCCGTGCCCGGGGTTTTGCACGTCGAGGAAGTGTAGCCTGAACAGGCGCCGCGACGCGGCCTAAAAACGGGCCCAAAAACCTCCTAACCCCCGTGTCTTTTTGCTTGCCAGAAGCGCGCCAATTGCCTATACCACGCGGATTACTCACGCAGGACCAGCCCAATTGCCGGGCGCTCTTCGTGTCAGACATGAGGTCTGATGACAACCCTGCGGCGGATTAACGAGAGAAAGGAAGGCAACGCTATGGCTCTGCCCGATTA
>JAHEIG010000043.1:0-3946 GCA_024639515.1 Rhodobiaceae bacterium
GCCGGTTTTCACCAGCCCGCTGAAACGCTGTCAGGAAACCGCCATACCGCTGCTGCAGAGCTGGCAGGCGACGCCGACCATTGAGCCGCGTGTGGCTGAAATTCCCTCACCGATTGAAGACCTATCGGCGCGCACCGTATGGCTGCGGCGGGTGATGGGCGGCTCGTGGGACGGCCTATATAATGACCCGGAAAGCACCGGCCATGATTTTCGCGCCTGGTATGATAACGTGTTGGCGGCGCTGCATGATTTCCACAATGGCCCAGCCCGTGATGTGGTGGTGTATTCGCATTTTATCGCCCTCAATGTGGCCTATTGCGCGGCCACGGGGGAGCAACAAGTGGTTTCCTTCGTGCCGGATAATTGCAGTTTGAATGTGTTTGAAACCGATGGCGAAAACCTCTCTCTCATCACCAAAGGGGCCGAGGCGCAAACCGACGTTAACTAGTCTTTGGGGGATTTTGGTTAAATCGAGATAGGGACTGGTGTTTCTCAAAGATGACTGCTATATCACCGCCAACGTTTTTTGCGGGCGTGGCGGAATTGGTAGACGCGCCAGATTTAGGTTCTGGTGCCACAAGGCGTGGGGGTTCAAGTCCCTCCGCCCGCACCATTAATAAGATGATCCTTTCGAGGACGAAGACAGCGATAGAACAGAGGCAAAAATGAATATTAAAGAAGTTAAAGTCGAAGGTTTAAGCCGCGAACTTCAGGTTAATGTGCCGGCCAACGATTTGGTTGCCAAACTTGACGCGCGTATCGAAGAGGTCAAAGGCGAAGTTCAGTTGAAAGGCTTCCGCCCGGGCAAGGTTCCTGCCGCCCATGTGCGCAAGACTTTCGGTAACCAGTTGATGGGCGAAATCATTCAGCAAACCGTCAATGAAACAAGTCAGCAAATGCTGTCAGACCGCCAAGAGCGTCCAGCCATGCAGCCAGAAATCAAACTGGTGGGTGAAGTTGATGAGGTGATCGCCGGGTCTGCTGATCTGGTTTATGACATTAGCTTTGAAATTATCCCAGCTATCGAATTGACAGACTTCGCCAAGCTGAAATTGTCCAAGCCAGTGGTTGAAGTCGGTGATGCGCAAGTCACCGAAGCACTTGACCGCCTCGGCTCATCTCGCAAAGAATTTAAAGCCCGTGGCAAAGCCGCCAAATCGAAAGAGGGCGATCAGGTTAAGATTGACTTCTTGGGCCGCGTCGACGGCGTTGCCTTTGACGGTGGCGAAGCCCAAGGCTTTGATTTGGAGCTTGGCTCAGGCCAGTTCATCCCAGGTTTTGAAGACCAGTTGATCGGCAAAAAAGCCGGTGACAAGGTCGATGTGAAAGTCACTTTCCCAGAAGAATATGGCAATGAAGAGCTGTCCGGCAAAGACGCTGTCTTTGAAGTGACAGTGCACGAAGTCAGCGCCCCGCAAGATGCCGAGATTAACGAAGAATTCGCTAAATCACTGGGTATGGAAAGCCTCGACAGCTTGAAAGATGCGATGCGTGACCAGATTGCTAAAGATTATGGCGAGATGTCGCGCGGTCATTTGAAAAAAGACCTGCTCGACGCGCTGAGCGAAAACCATGATTTCGAATTGCCGCCATCAATGGTCGAGCTTGAGTTTAGCCAAATCTGGCATCAGTTCGAGCATGAGCTGGAAAACAACAATAAGAAAATCGAAGACCTTGACGAAAGCGAAGACGATCTACGCACCGAATATCGTGCCATTGCCGAGCGTCGCGTGCGCACTGGTCTGGTTTTGGCCGAAGTGGGTGCCAATAATGAAATCGAAGTGACGCAAGAAGAATTGAACCAAGGGCTGATGCAGCGGGTTCAACAATTCCCGGGTCAGGAACAACAAGTATTTGAGTATTTCCAACAAAATCCGGAAGCCATGGCACAATTGCGGGCGCCTATTTTTGAGGAAAAAGTTGTCGATTTCATCTGCGAATTGGCTGACGTGTCTGAGCGTTCCGTGACTTTGGAAGAGCTGATGACCGAGCCGGGTAGCGACGAGCAAGACAAGCCGAAAAAAGCCGCCGCCAAAAAAGCGCCTGCTAAAAAGCCTGCCGCAAAAAAAGCGCCGGCTAAAAAGCCAGCCGCCAAAACAGCTGCAGCGAAAAAAGCACCGGCCAAAAAGCCAGCCGCTAAAACCACTGCAGCGAAAAAGCCAGCAGCTAAAAAGCCAGCAGCAGCGAAAAAGCCTGCCGCCAAAAAGCCTGCGGCTAAAAAGGCACCGGCTAAAAAGCCTGCGGCTAAGAAATAAGAAGACAACAAATAAGAAATTATTTGTTTTTTCGCATTTCCGACTTGGCGTTTTGTCCAAACAGCCCCATCTTATGGAGAGATAAGAGGAGACGATGATGCACGATCCAGTCGATACATATATGAACACCATGGTGCCTATGGTTGTGGAACAAACCAACCGTGGCGAGCGTGCCTATGATATTTACTCGCGGCTTTTGAAAGAGCGGGTGATTTTCGTGACCGGCACGGTCGAAGACTACATGGCCAGTGTCATTACGGCGCAATTGCTGTTTCTTGAGGCGGAAAACCCGAAAAAAGAAATCTCCATGTATATTAACTCGCCGGGCGGGGTGGTGACATCTGGCATGGCGATTTATGACACCATGCAATATATCCGCGCGCCTGTATCGACTGTGTGTATCGGCCAAGCCGCCTCAATGGGCTCGCTTTTGCTGACGGCGGGCGAAAAAGATATGCGTTTTGCGCTGCCAAATGCGCGTATTATGGTGCATCAGCCATCTGGCGGTTTCCAAGGTCAGGCCTCAGATATTGAGCGTCACGCGCAAGAAATTCTTGATATGCGGGCGCGGTTGAACAAAATTTATGTTCAGCATACCGGGCAAACACTGCGCAAAATTGAAGATGCGCTGGAACGCGACACCTTCATGACAGCCGAGCAGGCCAAAGATTTCGGCCTCATCGACACCGTCACCGAAAAGCGCGCAGAAGCAGATAAAGCCGAATAAATAGCGTCCCATGCCTCAAGTTCTCGATGTTGTTGAATGTCAGGACTTGAAAGAACAGGGTGCTTCATGGTCAAGTTAGAACTCGAATCACAGCGTTTTCCACAAATCGACGTGGTGAAACCGAAAGGGTAGAATTCATGAGCAAGGTTAGCGGCGGTACAGGCGATAGCAAAAGTACACTTTATTGTAGCTTTTGCGGTAAGTCGCAGCACGAAGTACGCAAACTAATTGCCGGTCCAACCGTCTTCATCTGCGATGAATGCGTTGAATTGTGCATGGATATTATCCGTGAGGAAAGCAAAGCCTCTTTGGTGAAAACCCAAGATGGCGTGCCATCACCGCTGGAAATTCTGGAAGTGCTGGATGATTACGTCATCGGCCAGGCCCACGCCAAACGTGTGCTGTCTGTGGCGGTGCATAACCACTATAAGCGTCTCAACCACGCGTCGAAAAATTCTGAGGTGGAACTGGCCAAATCAAACATTCTGCTGGTCGGCCCAACCGGTTGCGGTAAAACCCTTCTGGCCCAGACCTTGGCGCGGATTCTCGATGTGCCATTCACCATGGCCGATGCGACGACCCTGACCGAAGCCGGTTATGTCGGTGAAGACGTTGAAAACATTATCCTCAAACTGCTGCAATCGGCTGACTACAATGTCGAGCGGGCGCAGCGCGGGATTGTTTACATTGATGAGGTCGATAAAATCAGCCGCAAGGCCGATAACCCGTCGATTACCCGCGATGTGTCGGGCGAGGGCGTGCAGCAAGCGCTGTTGAAAATCATGGAAGGCACGGTTGCCTCGGTGCCGCCACAAGGTGGCCGCAAGCACCCGCAACAAGAATTCCTGCAAGTCGACACGACCAATATCCTGTTCATCTGCGGCGGTGCCTTTGCGGGCCTTGAGCGGGTGATTTCAAAACGTGGTCACGAGACCTCCATCGGCTTTAACGCCAAAGTGGATGT
>JAHEIG010000043.1:3956-7411 GCA_024639515.1 Rhodobiaceae bacterium
GTGCCCGAAGACCGCAATACCGGCGAGTTGTTGAAAGACCTTGAGCCGGATGATTTGTTGAAATTCGGTCTGATTCCAGAATTCGTTGGCCGTTTGCCAGTGCTGGCGACGCTGGAAGATCTCGACGAGGATGCGCTGGTGACGATTTTGAGCCAGCCGAAAAATGCCTTGGTCAAACAATATCAAGGCCTGTTCGACATGGAAAACACCAAGCTGACCTTCAGCGATGATGCGTTGCTGGCGATTGCTCGCCGGGCCATTGAGCGGCGCACTGGCGCGCGTGGCTTGCGCTCGGTGATTGAAGGTATTTTGCTTGATACAATGTTTGAGTTACCGTCTAAGGAAGGTGTTGAGGAAGTGGTGATTAGCCACGAGGTTGTCGCCGGTGAGGCCAGTCCGTTGTATATTTACGCCAAAAACATCGAAGAAGAGGCGGCCAGTACCCCAACCGCGTCCTAAACTAAGCTGTAAAACTTGCTTTCGTTTGTTTGGTAAAAGTGTCGCGTTCGACACATTGTTTCGCCTGCGCGGTATCCGCTGTAGCGCGCGTTAACTGTTTTGCTATCTATCTGTGCGTAACTGCGGCATATGGTGCCGTTTTACGGCTATTTGCCGTCAGATGTTGAAAATGCCGTGGAAGAACACCACATAGACTTTGACGGTCAATGAGGAATCGCCAGTAAATAAAATTGCTTCACATAAAGGTTGTATCCAAATGAATAATGAAACTGACGAAACAAACGAAATTCCTGTCGTTCTGCCGGTCTTGCCACTGCGTAACATTGTGGTGTTCCCGGGAATGATTGTGCCGCTTTTTGTCGGTCGCGAGAAATCCATCCGCGCCCTTGAAGATGTTATGGCAGACGACAAGGAAATGTTGCTGGTCAGCCAGCGCGATGGCGATCTCGACGATCCGCAGCCAGCCGATATGCACGAGGTCGGTACCATTGGCTCGGTTCTGCAGATGTTGAAACTGCCCGACGGCACGGTGAAAGTGCTGGTCGAAGGCACGTCGCGGGCGCGGGTGCTGAATTTCATGGATAATGGCGGTTTTTTCGAAGCCAGTGCCCTGATTTTGGCCGATGAGCAAGAGCAAAGCGACGCGACCGAGCTGACAGCGATGATGCGCTCAGCCGCCAGCCAGTTCGACAATTATGTAAAACTCAACCGCAAAATCCCGCCAGAAGTGCAGGCCAATGTTGGCCGAATTGACGATCCGGTGAAAATGGCCGACACCATTGCTGGGCATTTGAATATTTCGCTGGAAGAAAAACAGGCATTGCTGGAAGTGCTGTCAGTGTCCAAACGGCTGGAGATTATCCTCGGCCATATGGAAGGCGAAGTCGGCGTTTTGCAGGTCGAGAAGAAGATTCGTGGCCGGGTGAAGCGTCAAATGGAGAAAACCCAGCGCGAGTACTATCTGAACGAGCAAATGAAAGCGATTCAGAAAGAACTGGGCGATGGCGAAGATGGCGTCGACGAATTGGCCGAGCTTGAGGAGCAAATCAAAAAAACCAAGCTGTCTAAGGAAGCCCGCGAAAAAGCCACGGCTGAGCTGAAAAAACTCAAATCAATGAGCCCAATGTCGGCCGAAGCCACGGTGGTGCGCAATTACCTCGATTGGCTGCTGTGCCTGCCATGGGGTAAGAAAAGCCGCATCAAGAAAGATCTTGGCCATGCCGAGACAGTGCTCAATGCCGATCACTTTGGCCTCGAGAAGGTCAAAGAGCGGATTCTCGAATATCTCGCTGTGCAGCAACGCTCGCGCAAATTGCGGGGGCCGATTCTGTGCCTCGTAGGCCCTCCAGGCGTTGGTAAGACGTCTTTGGGTAAATCAATTGCTGAGGCGACAGGGCGAGAGTTTATCCGCATGTCGCTGGGCGGGGTGCGTGATGAAAGCGAAATTCGCGGTCACCGCCGGACCTATATCGGCTCAATGCCGGGTAAAGTCATCCAGTCGATGAAAAAGGTGAAAGCCAGCAATCCGCTGATGCTGCTCGATGAAATCGACAAATTGGGGGCCGATTATCGCGGTGATCCATCTTCAGCCCTGCTGGAAGTGCTCGATCCAGAGCAAAACGGCACCTTCGCCGACCACTATATGGAAGTCGATTACGATCTCTCCAATGTGATGTTCGTGACCACGGCCAATTCGCTGAATATCCCCGGCCCGCTATTGGATCGGATGGAGATTATCCGGATTGCCGGTTACACGGAAGACGAGAAGATTGAAATCTCCAAACGCCACTTGCTGGAGCAAACCGTCAAAGAACACGGTCTGCGCGATGGCGAGTTCAGCATTGATGACGCGGCGATTCGCAAAATCATCCGCAATTACACCCGCGAAGCCGGTGTTCGTGGGCTGAAGCGCGAGCTGGCCTCGCTGACCCGTAAAGCGACCACCGAAATCGTCAAAGGCAAGGCTGAAAAAGTCGTCATCTCAGAAGACAATCTGAGCGATTATTCCGGCGTTGAACGCTTCCGTTTCGGCTTGGCCGAGTTGGAAGATCAGGTCGGTGTGGTCACCGGCTTGGCGTGGACGGAAGTCGGCGGCGAGCTGTTGACCATTGAAGGCGTGATGCTGCCGGGCAAGGGTCGGATGACGACAACCGGTAAATTGGGCGATGTGATGAAAGAATCAATTAGTGCTGCTTCGTCATATGTGCGCTCAAGAAGCACTGTTTTTGGCATTGAACCCCCACTTTTTGAAAGAAAAGATATCCACGTTCATGTGCCTGAAGGAGCCACGCCAAAAGACGGCCCGTCAGCTGGTGCGGCGATGGCCACAGCCATTGTCTCCGTGATGACCGGAATCCCGATTCGCAAAGAAATTGCGATGACCGGTGAGGTCACCTTGCGGGGCCGGGTACTGCCGATTGGTGGCCTGAAAGAGAAGCTCTTGGCCGCATTGCGCGGGGGCATCACTAAGGTGTTGATTCCATTGGAAAATGAGAAGGATTTGGCGGAAGTTCCGGAGAATATTAAAGACGGTTTAGAAATTGTGCCGGTCGATAATATGGATCAGGTTTTGAGCCACGCTTTGGTGCGCATGCCGTCTGAAATCGAATGGGACGAAGAAGCCTATGCGGCGAGCCAGCAAATCACCTCATCGGGCAGTGGAAGCGCCTCTCAACCACACTAGACAAACCGTCTATTTCAACCCTGAAAAGGGTTTGCGGGTTATTTTTTGTTTTGACCTAAGCGTGAATCGGCGCATAGGCTTTGTGTGTAAACATTAATGGACCTATCTAGGAGGGGTTGTCATGAACAAAAATGATTTGATTAGTCAAGTTGCAGGTGATGCAGGAATTACTAAGGCCGATGCCGCAAAAGCAGTGGACAGCGTGTTCGACAATATTGCCGGCGCACTAGGTCAGGGCGGCGAAGTTCGTCTTGTCGGTTTTGGAACATTCTCTGTTTCTCACCGTAAAGCAACGACAGGCCGTAACCCACGC
>JAHEIG010000047.1 GCA_024639515.1 Rhodobiaceae bacterium
GGCCATGTTTTCCACCATGCCGAGAACCGGGATGTTAACCTTCTCAAACATCCCAATGGCCCGTTTCACATCGGCCAAAGCGAGACTGCTTGGGGTCGAGATAATCAGCGCGCCGGAAACCGGAATACGCTGCGCCATGGTTAGTTGGATATCGCCCGTGCCCGGCGGCATATCGAGCACCAATATATCCAGCTCAGGCCATTCGACATCATTGAGCATTTGAATCAGCGCGCCTTGCACCATCGGGCCGCGCCAAATCATCGCTTGCTCGGGCGGCACCATATAACCGATCGACATGGTCGGCACACCATAGCGGTCAATCGGCACGAGTTTCTTCTCATCGGTCACATTGGGGCGTTCGGTGATGTTCAAAAGCTGTGGCGCCGACGGGCCGTAAATATCAGCGTCGAGCAGGCCGACACGTTTACCGGCTTGTTGCAGGGCCAGCGCCAAATTTACCGCCACCGTTGATTTGCCAACCCCGCCTTTGCCTGAGGCCACGGCCAGCACCGCACCGATGCGGCCAAATACTTCCGGCACTTCATTATTTGGCGCGCGGCTTGGCCCACCCTCTGATTTTTGGGCAGGTGTTTTTGCAGCTGCTTGCGCCGCGTCGCGGTGGGCGGTCATCACGCAGGTTACCGACAACACGCCTTTCAGGCCACGCACCGCATCTTCCGAGGCGTTTTTCAAATCATCAATGGTGTCTGGGTTGAGGCCGCCAACATCCAGCGAAAAGCCGATATTGCCATCCTTGATCACAATGCCCTGCACACGGTCGCTGGCGATGATATTTTGCGCCTCACCGGCAGCTTGAATGTTGCTTAACGCGTCGCGGACATCATTTTCACTAAGAGATGACATAAATATTCCTTAAATATCGTTTCAAAGGCCGAGAAACACTTGAAACAAGCGGGTGAACCACCCACATTACATGTAACATGCCCACATATATAATCCGCTTGTCCGACATCGCAAGAAAAAGCGATGTGCAACCGGTAAAAGTTTAGCAAGTCGCGCCATCCTCGGCGCGTATTACGGAGGAAGCAGAAATGCCCTGGGACGATAATTCTGGAAACAATCAAAA
Organism: Rhodobiaceae bacterium; assembly: GCA_024639515.1. Taxonomy (GTDB): domain Bacteria; phylum Pseudomonadota; class Alphaproteobacteria; order RS24; family RS24; genus JAHEGN01. The sequence continues at coordinate 1,088 of JAHEIG010000047.1, forward strand.
CCCTTGGGGGAATAATGGGCGCGGACCCAATAGAGGCCCGAACCGTGGCCCGAATAGGGGCGGCGAACCTGACTTGGATGAAATTATCCGCAATGCGCAAAACCGCATTCGCAAAATGATCCCAGGCTCGGGCGGCGGCTCTAGTTTGATGTTCGTGCTGGCGGCTCTGGTTCTGTTCTGGGGCCTCAGCGGCTTCTACCGTGTGCAAGCAGACGAGCAGGGCGTTGTCTTGCGGTTTGGTAAATTCCAAGCGCAAACCAGCCCGGGTCTGAACTACCATTTGCCATGGCCGATTGAATCCGTGTCGACGCCAAAAGTCACCACGGTTAACCGCGTTGACATTGGTATGCGCGGGCCGCGTGATGATCGCAGCCGGGGCAGTGGCGCGACATTGGATGTGCCAGAAGAAAGCCTGATGCTGACCGGCGATGAAAACATCGTCGACGTTGATTTTTCAGTCTTCTGGGTGATTGATGATGCGCCAGACTTCTTGTTCAACATTCAAAACCCGACCAACACCGTGAAAGCAGTGGCCGAAAGCACCATGCGCGAGATTATCGGCCAGAACGATATTCAGCCGATCTTGACCGAGCAACGCCAGCGCAATGAGGAACAGGTGAAAGCCCTGATGCAAAAAACTCTCGATAGCTATCAGGCCGGTATCGGCATCACGCAGGTGAAAATGCAGAAGGTTGACCCGCCGGCAGCGGTGATTGACGCCTTCCGCGATGTGCAAGCGGCGCGCGCTGACCAAGAGCGGGCCCGCAACGAAGCCAATAGTTATGCTAATCGGGTTGTGCCAGAAGCACAAGGTGAGGCTGTGGGCATTCGCCGTAAGGCAGAAGCCTATCGCGCCCAGACAGTGGCTGAGGCCGACGGTGAGGCGTCACGCTTTGCCGCCATTTATGAAGAATATCGCAAAGCTGAAGGGGTGACCCGTCAGCGTATGTTCCTCGAAACGCTTGAGCGCGTGATGAGCAAAGCCGATAAAATTATCATTGATCAAGATGGAGGCTCGGGCGTTGTCCCATACCTGCCGCTTGACCAGTTGAAACGCCAGCAGGAGGCAAACTAATGAAACGTGCATCCGGATTTATAACTCTTGCCCTTCTCGTGGCGGTTGGCGTTTTGGCGTCGGCCTCGCTGTTCACCGTGCATCAGACACAACAGGCCTTGGTGCTGCAATTTGGCGACCCACGCCGTGTGGTCACCGAGCCGGGCCTGAATGTCAAAGTGCCATTTGTGCAGAATGTGATTTTCATCGACAAACGTATCCTCGATCTTGATACGCCGGCCGAAGAGCTGATTGCCTCGGATCAAAAGCGTTTGGTGGTGGATGCTTTCACCCGCTACCGGATTACTGACCCGCTGCAATTCTACAAAGCCTTGCGCGATGAACGCCGTGCCCGTTCGCGTTTGGCCGCGACAGTGTCATCATCTATGCGCTCAGTGCTCGGTGAGGAAACTTTTCAAGCGGTTGTCCGCGATAAGCGCGATGATTTGATGTTGCGCATCCGTGAATTGGTCAATGAGCAGACCGGTGATTTCGGTATCGAAATTGTCGATGTGCGCATCCGCCGTGCCGATTTGCCTGCCGCTAACAGCCAAGCGATTTACCGTCGTATGCAGACCGAACGTGAGCAGGAAGCGGCTGAGTTCCGCGCCCGTGGTCAAGAAGTCTCGCGGGCCATTCGCGCCCAAGCCAACAAGCAAGTCACTGTGTTATTGGCTGAGGCGACCCGTGATAGTGAAGTGATCCGTGGTCAAGGCGATGGGTGCCGTAACCGTGTGTTCGCCAAAGTCTTCGGGCAAGATCCGGACTTCTTCTCCTTCTATCGCTCAATGCAGGCCTATGAGCATTCGCTCAATGAGGCGGGCACAACCATGGTGTTGTCACCAGATAATGCCTTCTTCAAATTCTTGAACGACCCGAACGGCATTTTAGAGGCCAGCAAAACCGGCCCTGTGAAGCGTGGCGCGCGGGTTGATATTGAGAAACTGACCAGCGATGGCAAGAGCTTGAGCGAGGCTTTGTGCCCTGAAATTATTGCCGACGCGGCACCGCTGGCTGAGTAAAAAGCGGGATGGAAAAGCTGATTCTGGCGATTGGGCTGGTGCTGGCTTTGGAAGGGGCACTTTATGCCCTTTTTCCGTCATTTTTGCGGGCTATGCTGAAGCAACTTGAGACGGTGAGTGATTCACAACTGCGTATAGGTGGTTTGATTGCGCTGGCTCTGGGGGTAATTATAGTCTGGCTTATTGGGTAGGGATTTTACATGACCGTTTTAATGCAACACTCTTTTTCACGCTTTGCTCTAGCGTTTCTCGTAACTTTTGCGGTGCTGTTCTCAGACACTTTGCAAGCCCGTCCGGCACCCGATGGCTTCGCTGATCTGGCTGAACGCCTGATGCCGGCGGTGGTCAATATTTCGACCAGCCAAATGGTTGATGGCCGCATGGCGCGTCCTGGCCAGCCGCCGTTTAATGATTTCTTTGAAGAATTCTTCCGCCGTGCGCCGCGCAACCGCAACACGCCAAATGCGCCGACCCCAAAACGCAAGGTCTCGTCGCTCGGCTCGGGCTTTGTGATTGACCCCGACGGTATCATCATCACCAATAACCACGTCATCGAAGACGCTGACGAGATTGTCGTCAACTTCTCTGATGGCACCAAATATGACGCGACCATTCTCGGCCGCGACCCGAAAACCGATTTGGCTGTGTTGAAAGTCAATGCCAAGCGGCAATTGCCTTTCGTGCCAATGGGCGATAGCAGCAAATCGCGTGTCGGTGATTGGGTGATTGCCATTGGCAACCCATTTGGTCTCGGTGGCTCGCTGACAGCCGGTATTATTTCTGCCATTAACCGCGATATTAACTCCGGCCCGTATGACAGTTTCATCCAAACCGACACGGCGATTAACAAAGGCAACTCCGGTGGCCCGCTGTTCAATCTCGACGGCGAAGTGATTGGCGTCAACTCGGCGATTATTTCACCATCTGGCGGCTCTGTCGGTATTGGTTTTTCTATTCCGTCTAATCTGGTGCAAACCGTGGCCGGTCAGTTGCGCGAATATGGCGAGACCCGTCGCGGCTGGCTCGGCGTCCGCATCCAAGCTGTCACCGAAGATTTGGCCGAAAGCCTCGGGCTTGATGAGCCAGCCGGTGCGTTGGTCTCTGAAGTGTCACCCGACGGCCCAGCCGCCAAAGGTGGCGTGCAAGTGGGCGATGTGATTGTCCGTTTTGATGGCCGCAAAGTGCCCGAAATGCGCGATCTACCGCGCATTGTGGCGGAAACCGAAATCGACAAAGAAGTCAAAGTCGACGTGGTGCGCCGTGGTGCCAAAAAATCACTCGAGATTGTCATTGGACGCCTTGAGGAGCCGGAAATCGAAGATGCCAGCGCCCGTCGTTCTGAAGACGCGCCAGAGAGCAATGGCACCACGCAAGTCAACGGCCTGACCTTGCGCAACCTAAATGATGAGACGCGTCAGCGTTTCGCCATTGAGGATGATGTGAAGGGGGCTTTGGTCGAAGATATTGATCCGGAAAGTGCGGCTTATGACAGCGGTATTCGCCCCGGCGATGTGATCACTGAAGTGGATCAACAGGCTGTCACCAATGCCGAAGGCGTCGCAACCCGCCTGAAGGCGGCCAAAGAGGATGGCAAAAACTCAGTGTTGATTTTCATTGTCAGCGATGGCGTGAAACGCTTTATCGCTTTGCCATTAAACGATTAGACCCCGATTAGGCCGCGACAAAATCGCTCTGGCTGAAGCCTTGCAGATACAGCAGGGCAGTTAAGTCGCCATGGTCGATGCGGATGTCTGCCGCTTCTGCGACGGCGGGTTTGGCGTGGAAAGCCACCCCCATACCGGCGGCGGCCAGCATCGCAAGGTCGTTGGAGCCATCACCGACAGTAACCGCCTGCTGCGGGGTCAGCGAAAGCTCGTCGCACCACTCAAGCAGGATACGGGCTTTTGCTTGGCGATCGAGAATAGGCTCGACAACCGTGCCGTCGAGGGCGCCATTTTCAAGCCCGAGATCATTGCACCGGAAGCGGTGAAAGCCGATGCGTTGGGCAATCCGTGAGGCAAAAAACGCAAAGCCGCCCGACACCAAGCCGCAGGTCGCCCCGTGATGGCGCATGGTGGCCAGCAGCGTGGCGGCGCCTGACATCAAGGTGATTTTCTCATCATATAGGTCTTGCAGGGCTTGCTCGCTCATGCCTTTCAGTATCGCCACGCGCTCGCGCAAAGCCGGTTCGAAATCCAGCTCGCCGCGCATGGCGCGGGTGGTGATGGCGACCATTTCATCTTGGCGGCCAATATTGACGGCCAGCTCGTCGAGACATTCTTGTTCGATAATGGTGGATTCTAAGTCAGCCACCAGAAGCGCTTTGCGGCGCCCCTCAGCGGCCACCAGATTGATGTCAAATGGCTGGCCTTTTGCCGCGTGTTCGACTGCTTGTTTAATGCTGGCAGCGTCATCGCCCAGTTCATATTCTATCGCGTCATCGCTGAGATGCTTGGCGGGCGGCAAGGCCGGCACTGCTTCCTGCAATGTCTGCACGGCTTGTGGGATGAAAAATTTGCCACCAGCTTGGCCGGTGAGAACGAGAATATGTTTTGTCATGAGCGCGAACCCTATAAGAATACTGATATGACGCAGAAACCACAGCTCCCGCAAGCCCTGTTTATTGCAGGCCCAACGGCCAGCGGCAAGTCGGCATTTGCTTTGGCCGCCGCAGAAAGGCTAAATGGCACGATTATCAATGCCGATAGTATGCAAGTTTACGACACATTGCGCCTGCTGACGGCGCGTCCTAGTGCCGAAGATGAGGCGCGCGTGCCGCACAAGCTATATGGCCATGTCAAAGCCGGTGCCGCCTATAGCGTCGGGCAATGGCAAAGCGATGCCTTGCAGGCGATCAGCCAAACCCAAGCCGACGGGCGGGTGCCGATACTGGTCGGTGGCACAGGCTTGTATTTTAGAAGCCTGACAGAAGGCCTTGCCGATATACCCGATATTCCCGATACCGTGCGCCAGAAGCTGCGCCAGCAGTTGCAAACTCAGGGCGCCGCCGCATTGCACGAGGCGCTGAAAGCCTGCGACAGCGCATTGGCGGCGCGCCTCAACCCGAATGACAGCCAACGGATTTTGCGCGGCCTTGAGGTGTTTCAAGCGACCGGGCAAAAGCTCTCAGTCTGGCAACAGCAAGAGCCGCGAGCCCCGTTATCGTTTCCGGTGACGCAGGTTTTACTGATGCCCGAGCGCCAATGGCTGTATGAGCGCTGCAATGCGCGGTTTGCCCAAATGCTGGAAAATAACGCGCTTGATGAGGTGAAAACGCTCTTAGCCTTGAAGGTGGCGGCTGATTGTCCGGTGATGAAAGCCCTCGGCGTGGCCGAATTAAGCGCTTATATGGCTGGCGAGACCCCGTTAGAAGCGGCTTTAGAGCGCGCCCAGCAACAGACTCGGCGCTATGCCAAGCGTCAAATGACGTGGTTTCGCAATCAAATGATTGCGTGGAAAGCCTTTAATGAGCAAGATTATGAAAATAATTTCGCAAAAATCTTTTCATTTATTACAAAAACAGGCTTGACCTCTGCCTAAACCGTGGTATTTTCGCGGCATGAGAGAGAGGTCGCCAGCGGCCTCGCTTTTTGATTCCGGCAATTGACGCCACGAAACAGCGACAAACGGTTACAAGAGAGAAAAAATGACTGATAAAATGACAGGCGCGCAAATCGTTTTAGAAGCCTTTAAGGACCAAGGTGTGGAACACATTTTTGGCTATCCGGGCGGGGCGGTTCTGCCGATTTATGACGAGATCTTTCAGCAGGAAGACATCGAGCATGTTCTTGTCCGGCACGAGCAAGGCGCCACCCATGCCGCCGAAGGCTATGCCCGTTCAACCGGCAAGCCCGGCGTTGTTCTGGTGACCTCAGGCCCGGGCGCGACCAATGCGGTGACCGGCCTGACCGACGCGCTGATGGATTCAATCCCGATGGTTTGTATCTCCGGTCAGGTGGCGACGCATTTGATCGGCAATGACGCGTTTCAGGAGGCCGACACCATCGGCATCACGCGCCCATGCACGAAGCACAATTATTTGGTCAAATCGCCTGATGAGCTGGCACGGGTTCTGCACGAAGCTTTCCATGTCGCCACCTCTGGGCGTCCGGGGCCGGTGCTGATTGACATCCCGAAGGATGTTCAATTTGCCGAGGGTAAATATGTTAAGCCGACAGCGGTGCGGCACAAAACTTACACCCCGCAAGTGAAGGGCGATATGAACGCCATTAATCAGGCGATTG
>JAHEIG010000048.1 GCA_024639515.1 Rhodobiaceae bacterium
GTTCGCAAGGAGGCCCAAAATCCGCCCCATATTGTTGGGGGCTGGGGTAAACTCAAACCCCGAGCGCGTCGCATAGCGGCCGGTTAACAAGGCCACGCGAGAGATAGAGCACACGGCACTGCCAGAATAGCCATTGGCAAAGCTGACCCCCTGGCGGGCCAATTGGTCAATATGCGGCGTTTCAATCATCCCACCGCTATAAAAACTTACATCGTTAAAGCCCATATCATCGGTCAGAATGACGATGATATTAGGCGGGCGCTTGCCGCTATGGCGGGCCACATCTTCCGGCCCAGGCCGCGACCAGACAATCTCGCGATTGGCCTCAATCGGGGCGCGCATGCGCTCTATCGTGCCAAGTGCCGCGACCAAAACATCGACGCGATAGCTAATGCCAAGACCGACTAAAACCGCAGCCAGCGCAACCAGAGTGAGTTTTTTACGTGACATGATATTTCCTTATTTTAGAGCGCCCCAGAATTTAATCAGCTCGGCCGAATAGGCAGGGCCAATATCCTCAACCAGAAAGTGACTGCCGCCGGGTAAAATCACCGGTTCATAAGCCCGCGTGCCGGGGATGGCCGGTCGCACCGACCTAAAGCCTTTGGGCGCGACAATATCTTTGTCTGAAAACAGGTTCAAAAACGGTTTGTCGAAACTCTTGAGGCGCTCCAAAGCGTGCCAATTATCGATCAGCATCGGGTTATCATTGCGGGTCGGCAACATTTGGGTGAATTGCCGATTGCCGGTCAAATAGCGCTTATGCGGGTACGGCGCGGCATATCCGGCAATCACCGCTTTCGGCACATCGGTTTTCAATATATTGCGCAGGGTTTTCCAATGTTGCCAGTTTTTACGATAGCGAACATAAAGCTGGAAGAAGCGCAACATGCGCGGCTCGCGGCCCATTTTCGCCGGTTTTTCATCCGGTGACAGCACCGGCAGGCCGGTATTCGACATCACCACACTGGCCACGCGCTGCATACGCTGGGAAATCACCCGCAAGCCAATAATACCACCCCAATCGTGCAACACAAAATTCACCTGATCGAGGCCAAGCACCTCGAACAATGCCTCATCCAGCCATTTGACATGTCGGGCAATTGAATAATCGCCCATTTTCGTCGACTTATCAGACCGCCCCATGCCGATTAAATCGACGGCAATGGCGCGATAGCCTGCCGCCACCGCTGCGGCGATTTGGTGGCGCCACATAAATGACCAAGTTGGATTACCATGGACAAACACCACAACGCGGCCATCGCGCGGGCCTTCATCGACATAGTGCATGTTTAGCGTGCCGCCCTCATCATCGGAAATTTCCGCAAAGTGTGGCGGATAATCGAAATCAATGAGATTTTCAAAACAAGCATCTGGTGTCTGAATAACGTCCAAAGAATCCTCCCTCAAAGTTGAGAAAGAAGTCTATCTATTGACACATTTAGTGTCAATAGATAGACGCCGCACCGCGAGTCACGACATCTTGCAGTTTCGCGCAAGTTACCTATAGTCTTGGCATGAAAAAGTTTGTCCGCGGTCGTCAGTTGGTTTTGTTGTTCGTCGCCTTTGCGCTGATTGCGCTGGGTCTGGAACTGGTTGTCGCATCGTCGTTTTATGCCGAGCTGGAGCACGTTGCAGGCGAAGCGCACGCCCACTGACCCGCCGCAACATTGGTTAACCTGAGGAGTCAGATAGATGAAATCAGTGATTATCGAACTGACCGGTGGCCCCGAGGTTTTGCAATATGTCGACCGCCCAGCCGCCGACCCGCAGGCTGGCGAGGTGCGGGTGAAATTGGCCGCCATTGGCATTAACCTGATTGATACCTACCACCGCTCCGGCCTGTATCCTGTGCCACTACCGACCGGCTTGGGTTGCGAGGGGGCTGGTGTGGTTGAAAGCCTTGGCGACGGCGTGGACGATTTGGAGGTCGGCCAGCGCGTCGGTTTTTGCATGGCCATGGGCGCCTATGCCGAAGAAATCACCCTGCCCGCCGCCGCTTTGGCCAAACTGCCCGACGGCATTAGCAACCAACAGGCGGCGGCTGTTATGCTGAAAGGCATGACGGTTGATTATTTGTTCAATGACACCTTCCCGCTGCATGGCGGCGAGACGGTTTTATTCCATGCAGCCGCTGGCGGGGTCGGCCTGCTGGCCTGCCAATGGGCCAAACATCTCGGCGTGACGCTGATCGGCACCGCCAGCACGCAAGCCAAATGCGAGCTGGCCGTGCACCATGGCGCCGCCCAATGCCTGCTTTCAGGCGACTCTGAATTGGGCGCCAAACTCGACGACATCACCGGTGGCCAAGGGTTTCCGGTTATCTATGACAGTGTCGGGCGCGACACCTATCGGCTCAGCCTGAACGCGCTGGCCGAATTAGGCACGCTGGCCAGTTTCGGCAATGCCTCAGGCGCCATTGAGGCGGTGGTGCCGGCCGACTTGGCGGCCGCTGGGTCGGTTTATTTCACCCGCCCGACACTTGGCACTTTTCTCGCCCGCCCGGGCTGGATGCTGCAATCGGCGGAGCGGATTTTCAAACTGGTCGAGGCCGGTGCGCTGAGCGTCAAAATTCATCAGACCTATGGGTTAGACCAAGTGGCGCAGGCCCATCGCGACCTCGAAAGCCGGGCCACCACCGGGTGCAGCCTTATTCTGCCATAGGGCGGGCCAGCTAAAACTCGACACAGGGGCGAGAATCGACAAAAGATGCCATTGAAAGGGTGGCGGTCATGAAAAAAATGCAACACAAAATCGGAGTGATTCCGTTTGACCTTGATGAAGATCGCATCGCCATCATGTTTGTCACGTCGCAACGGCGTGGCCGATGGATATTGCCAAAGGGTAATTTACTGTCTGGCGAAACGCATAAAAAAGGCTGCAAACGCGAAGCCTTTGAAGAAGCTGGTCTCAAGGGTAAAATCATCACCGATTTGCCAATCACCACCGTCATCGGTAAATCCGACGGCGACCACATCACCCGCACAGCGGTAACCTATTACCCAATGTTGGTGACCGAACAATTTGACGACTGGCCGGAGCGCAAGAAACGGGAACGCCATTGGGCGCTGCTGAAAGACGCCCATCGTGTGACAGACCGCGAGGACTTCCGCAAACTCATCGCGCAGTTCGAGGCTATTGCGCCATGCGTGTTAGATATTGCAAAGCATAAAAAAGCGAAGCTGAAACAGTAGCCGAGGCCGGCACGGTAATCACCCACGCCGCCGCAATCGACAACACAAACCGACGCCGCACCAACTTGCGCCGCAAGCGATGGTTGATGTTGTTAAACGCATCTTGCGCGCTTTCATTCAGCTTATGGCCGGATTTCAAGCGTTTTTTATTCGGGTTCTCAACATATTCGCGCAGGAAACCAACGCCAAAAATAGCCCCAATCGCAATATGCGTCGAGCTCACCGGCAGGCCGAATGAGGTTGCAATCAACACCGTGACCGCCGAGGCCAGCGCCACGCAATAGGCCCGTGGGGCGTTGAGGCGGGTAATTTTATCACCGACTGTGTTGATCAGCTTCGGGCCAAACAAGAACAGCCCCAAAGCCAAACCGGCGGCGCCAATCGCCATCACCCAGAACGGCACCGATACTTTCGCCGCCACGCTATCAGCGGTGAAGGTCGAGACAATCGCCGCCAGCGGGCCAACCGCATTGGCCACATCATTGGCGCCATGGGCAAAGCACAAGAGCGACACGCCGATGACCAGCGGCAGGTTGAATAATTTATAAATATCTTTCTTGCGATTACTCAAGCTTTGAGCTCGCGAGCGGATATATGGCACCGCCAAACCCCAAGCGACAAAGAACGCCAAAATCGAATACATCACCACTTCTTGGCTGGCAGGCTTCCAAATCTTCTTCAGCCCTTTCATCGCCATATAAGCGGCGAAGGCCGACGCCATCAGGCCGATGAGCACCGGCACCCACTTGCGCGCCGCCGATAAGCGGTCGTCAACGCGGAGAATTCTCACCTTTATGAACAGCAACAGGCTGGCCGCTGCCAGCCCGCCAAACACGGGCGAAACCACCCAGCTAATGGCGATATTGCCCATCGTCACCCAGTTAACCAGTCCGAAACCGGCGCCCGCAATGCCGGCCCCCATCACCCCTCCAACAATCGAGTGGGTGGTCGACACAGGCGCATTGAGCCAAGTGGCCAGATTAATCCATAAAGCCGCCGCCAGCAGCGCGCTGAGCATCAAATTGCGGAAATCTTCAACTGCCACGCCATTGCCCGGATCGATAATCCCCTTGGCCACGGTTTTCACCACATCACCACCGGCCAACAGCGCCCCGGCGCTTTCGCATACGGCGGCAATAATCACCGCCATGGTGATGGTCAGCACGCGCCCGCCAACCGCTGGCCCCATATTATTGGCCACATCATTGGCGCCAATATTCAGCGCCATATAACCGCCAATCGAGGCGGCGGCGATGAGGATAAAGACATCTTCAGGTGCCACATCGAGACTAGAAAATCCGTAAAACCCAGCCGCCACTAGAAATAAGCCAGCAACAGCAAAAGCCTGCCAGCCAAAACTTATCCGTTTGGCCTCCGATTGGGCGAAATCCAAACGCCGCAAATCATTGACATACCGATTTCCCATTTTCTCAGGTTTACCAGCCATGACTAATCTCCTCACATGTGCGACCTAACAATGTCGCGCAACACATAACTGAACAAACTGTAACTGAGTCGGTATCGCGCGAGAGCGGTTTTGCCACTGCTAAAAGTAGTAATACACAGGCTTTTTATAAACAGGCCTTTTCAGCCCGCCAAAAGGGCGCGGCTTATAAATGCGCGACGACTTTTATCTCGACCTTCAGGGCGGGCAGCATCAGTGCCAGGACAGCCCTAGGTTTCAAAGAATTCTTGAGATTTGGCACTAAAATTTTCTCACTCTGGCGTGATAAGGCCTTAAAGCTATAGAGAGACTTTTTATATTTCTATCACGAAAAAAAGACCCAACATCGAGAGTTTTTTTTATCAACCATACGTGTCCCCTCTCAATGCGCCAAACTAATTCAGCCTGTCGGTAACTCCCGATATATAGCGCAATGCTTCAGTCTCAAAACCGAATGCAATTTCGACGGTTGTTGTGTAACATATCGTATTGGAATTGAGAGAGAAACGGTTCTTGTTGGTGCCGGTTAAAATTCGTTAGCTTTATTGCAGGAGGCAAATTAATGACACAACCTTTATATACTGTTCGCCAAATTGCTTATGTGGTCAGGGATATGGAAAAAGCTCTGAAATACTGGACTGATCACCTCAAAGTCGGACCATTTTTTATGTTGGAGCATTGCCCTTTAGAAAATCAAAAATATCGTGGGGGGACGTCAAATGCCGACGTCTCTATTGCGCTTGGAAATTCCGGGGATGTGCAAATAGAACTGATTTATTGTGAAAATGACGCTCCGTCGGTCTATAAAGAGTTTTTAGATGCAGGTAAAACCGGAATACACCATTTTGGCATGATGCCAGAAAATTTTGAAGCGACATGCAACCAGTACGCTGAAATGGGGCATGAGGTGGCTTTTGAGTGCACGGTAGGCGACGCGCCTCTGGTATATTTCGATACGGTAGATAGCGTTGGTCACTTCATAGAACTTTGGGACAATAATCCGGTATATCTGGACTTGTTCGCTCTAGTTGAAGATGCAGCAAAAGACTGGGATGGATCTGACCCAGTTCGCCCTGGGCCGCTTTAATAGTTAAATAAACTTGATTGGTCTTCATAAAACGGTTCGCAAGCTTAAAGTATATTTGACTATCTCTTCTGACGGATGCAGATAAAATTCGGACCCTAAAGATGAAACCAGCCAGGACAGTGCCTGGTCAAAATCCATTCTGCAGTTACTTATATACCTCTCTAGACATGCGGGGAAAGCGCTTCGCCAACGAAAATAGCATTCGGCCTTTTTCCTATTCTCGCAAAAAGTGTTGCCTGTTTTTGTGTCGGAGCCGCTTGCGTGTGGGGGTCCTGAAATATATAAAGCGTTACAAAATAAAATTTTCTCGTCTTTTATGTAACATAATCGTTGAGAGATGGCGTTAACCGTGTTATCCAAATTAATGTACGAACGTTCTCAGCTCTGTGAGGGCTTTAAACGAGCAAAAGGGGAAATCTGATGTATGCGCAAATGGTAAAATCTGAGAAAGCAATTGGCGGTCCGGAGCTTGAAACGTTTCAGGCGCGCATCGATGCAGGTGAAAAAATTGAACCGAAAGATTGGATGCCTGCGGGTTATCGTAAAACGCTGATCCGCCAAATCAGTCAGCACGCGCACTCCGAAATAGTTGGTCAATTGCCAGAAGGCAACTGGATAACGCGGGCGCCCACATTGGAACGCAAAGCAATATTGTTGGCCAAAGTTCAAGACGAAGCAGGTCATGGCCTCTATCTTTATTGTGCGGCAGAAACATTGGGCGTTAGCCGCGATAAGCTGACAGAAATGTTGCTTGACGGTCGGATGAAATATTCGTCGATCTTCAACTATCCGACACTGACATGGGCCGACATGGGAGCGATTGGCTGGCTCGTAGACGGCGCCGCTATCATGAACCAAGTGCCGCTTCAGAGAACATCTTTCGGACCATATGCTCGCGCCATGGTGCGTATCTGCAAAGAGGAGAGCTTTCACCAGAGGCAGGGTTTCGACATTATGATGAAAATGGCGCAAGGGTCTGCGTCACAAAAGCGCATGGCGCAGGATGCGTTAGATCGTTTTTGGGGCCCCTCTCTGATGATGTTCGGCCCGCCGGATACCGAAAGCGTGCACACAGAGCAATCCATGAAATGGCAAATAAAAATGAATTCGAACGATGAATTGCGTCAAAAATTCGTCGACCAAACAGTACCGCAGGCCGATTATCTGGGTCTAACAATTCCCGACGAAAACCTGCGCCTAAACAAAAAAACTGGTCACTATGAGTTCTCCGAGCCAGACTGGAATGAATTTTTTGAGGTTTTGGGAGGAAATGGACCTTGCAATAGCGAGCGTCTGGCCGCCCGCAATAAGGCTTGGGATGATGGTAAATGGGTGCGCGACGGCATGATGGAACATGCCCGCAAAAAGGCCACAAAAGAGAGCGAGGTCAGCGAATGAGTAGTCCATCCATAGATAATGAGTGGCCGCTTTGGGAGATTTTTATCCGCGGGAAACATGGATTATCGCATCGCCATGCGGGGTCACTGCACGCACCGGACGCAGAATTGGCTATCAAAAATGCGCGCGATGTTTATACGCGCCGCAATGAAGGGTTAAGCATTTGGGTTGTCGAAGCATCAAAAATCACTGCGTCATCGCCATCAGATAAAGGGCCGATGTATGAACCCGCCCAATCAAAAGTCTATCGTCACCCGACATTCTTCGACATCCCCGA
>JAHEIG010000052.1 GCA_024639515.1 Rhodobiaceae bacterium
TGCGATCTCGGAAAAAGGTATTTACCCAGCCGTGGATCCGCTCGACTCAACAAGCCGTATCCTTGAGCCACGGGTTGTTGGTGAAGAACACTATAATGTCGCGCGTGAAGTTCAGGAAATCCTGCAACGCTACAAATCACTGCAAGACATCATCGCGATTTTGGGCATGGACGAATTGTCAGAAGAAGACAAAATGACCGTGAACCGGGCGCGTAAAATTGAGAAATTCCTGTCTCAACCATTTCACGTGGCGGAAATCTTTACCGGTTCACCAGGTATCTTGGTTGATCTGGCCGACACCATTAAAGGCTTTAAAGGCCTGTGCGCTGGTGATTATGACCATCTTCCAGAAGCTGCCTTCTACATGGTCGGCACAATTGAAGATGCGATTGCCAAAGCCGAAGCCATGGCTGCGGAAGCCGCCTAAGGAACGAGTGATTTATGGCTGATAAACTGCAATTCGATCTAGTATCTCCGGAAAGTCTGGTGCTGTCTGCGCAAGTGGACAGTGTCAGCGTGCCGGGTGTTGAAGGCGACTTCGGGGTTCTGCCAAATCACAGTCCGGTGATGGCGATTATCCGCCCCGGTGTGCTGCGCGTCGAAAATGATGGCGATGTCAGCGATTATCACGTTGATGGCGGCTTTGTTGACGTCACACCAGAAGGTGTGACGGTATTGGCTGAGCGCATCTTGACGGCTGAAGAAGCTGGCGCGCAAGACGCCGACGCTGAATAAGCTCCGCCTTTTAAGGGCCGCCTTAAGCGGCTCGAACTCTACTCAAAAACCACGGTTTTGCTGCCATTGAGCAGCACACGGCGTTGCGTATACAGGCGCACCGCATTGGCTAATGTACGCCGCTCAATATCACGGCCAACATCGACGACATTCTCAACCCGCATATCATGCCGGATGGCCTCAACGCCTTGGCTGATAATCGGCCCTTCATCAAGGTCGGGGGTGACGAAATGCGCCGTCGCGCCAATCATTTTGACGCCGCGCGCATGGGCGCGGCTATAAGGCTCGGCGCCTTTGAAGCTCGGCAAGAAACTATGGTGAATATTGATAATCCGCCCCGGATAAGCGGCGGCGATGTCTGGCGAGAGGATTTGCATATAGCGGGCCAGAATAATCAGCTCAATGTCATTTTCCTCGACCAATGCCTTCAGCTTGGCTTCGGTTTCGGGGCGGTTTTCTTTGCCGCCGGGCCAATAGTGATAGGCGATATTGGCATTATCAGCCCATTCGCGCCCGACCTCATGGTTTGAGCCGACGGCGACAATATCCATGTCGAGACTGCCGCGCTGACAGCGATAAATCAAATCGACCAAGCAATGATCGAATTTCGACACCAGTATCAACGTGCGCGGTTTTTGCTCGGCGTCGAATAACTGCCATTGCATGGCATAGCTTTCGGCAACCGGTGCGAACATCGCGCGCAGGCCGTCAATATCGGTGCTGCCCTCGGCGGAGCAGGCGACGCGCATGAAGAACTGGCCGCTATCAGGGTCGCCATATTGATTGCTTTCGAGGATATTCATATCGGCGTCGGTCAGGGTTCGAGAAACCGCTGCCACAATGCCGATCGCGTCAGGACAAGAAAGCGTCAGAACTAATTTACTCATGGACTATGTCGTTTGCCGATAGGCAAAGCTCTCCTCAATTTTTTGCAATAAATGCGATAGGCACGTGGCCGGAGAATAATGCGGAGTGGCGCCTGACGCAAGACAGCCCGGCAAGGGCGTCAAATCGGCATCTGGGTCAGGGTCAAAGAAAAACGCCATCGAATAACGCGGCTTGTCGGAGCGATTGACCACACGGTGCTGCGTCGAGGCATAGAGGTCATTGGTCCAACGCGCCAACATATCGCCAATATTCACCACCAGCGCGTCGTCGCGCACTGGCACTACTTGCCAGTCGCCCTGTTTGCTGAGCACTTCTAGCCCTTCAATCTCTTGCTGCGCCAATAGGGTGAGGCAGCCAAAATCAGTATGCGCACCGGCACTCAAGCCCGCCTCATCGCCACGCGGCGGATAATAAAGCGGCCCTAGAGTGGCCATCGGCAGGCTCAGATATTGCGCGAAATAATCATCTGCCAGGCCAAGCGACAGGGCGAAACCCTGCATCAACTGGCGGCTTAAATCGCTGCACGCATCGTAATAGGCTTGCATGCTCGCCTGCCAGCCGTCTATGGCTGGCCATTGATTGGCGCCATGCAAAGGCGTGCCGGCCGCCACGCGCGGATGGCTGGCCGGTAAATCGCAGCCGATTTTAATGCCCTCCTTGTAATCGCCTTGCGGTTGCTGGGCGGCGTCGAGGACTTCACCACCTAGCGCAAACCAGCCGCGATGGCAGGGTGATTTTTCAATGGCGATGTCGGCTTTGGCACTGGCCGGTAAATCGAAAAACTGTTTGGCGGCGGCAAAAGCGTTGCTGGTCAGGATTGGGTCAATGCCATGGCCGGTGAGATAAAAAAACCCAGCCTCACGGCACGCCTGCCCGATGGCCGCGCCCACCTGCTGGCGTTGCGCGGGGCTGGCCGTCGCAAAGTCGGAGAAATCAATAATCGGAAGGGCGGAGGCCATCGCCGCTAGCCTTTCGGCGCGACAAGAAAAGCGAACCGCTCGACCAAGGTTTGATAGAGCGGTTTTTTGAAATCAACCACCAAATCAACACAATCGGCCAATGGACGCCACGCCCATTCGTCAAATTCGATCTGATCATGTGTGTCGAGGCGGATCTCACTATCGTCACCGATCAGGCGCATGGCGAACCATTTCTGCTTCTGTCCGCGAAACCGGCCCTTCAAAGCAGTGCCGATAAGCGCTTCGGGCAAATCATAGCTCAGCCATTTGGGCAGCTCATAGACAATCTCGGCATGTTGGACGCCGGTTTCTTCTTCCAGCTCACGAAACGCTGCTTGTTCGGGTGTCTCGCCCGCGTGAATGCCGCCTTGGGGTAATTGCCACAGCGGGGCTTCTGGCGGCAATTTTCCGACCACCCGCTTGCCGGTGAACACCAGCCCGTCATCATTCATCAAAATAATCCCGACACAGGGCCGCCACGCCAGTTGATGCACTGGATGGTCGTCGTCATAGACCGGTGGAGCAAACGCGCTCATGAGGCAGAAGCGCTTTCGGCGAGTGACTCTTTTTGCAACTTAATCAATAGGTTAATCGCATCTTGCAGTTGCACATCGTCGGCTGGCTCGGGTGGAATATAGGCCACGGAGGTTTTCTTTTTCTCCTCCGCGCCATCATCATTGCTTTCGCCGTCAATGTTTTCACCGTCGAGACGGCCACGCAAATCTGCCTCGCTGCGGCCATCGAGTTTCTTCAAATTATCAGGCAGTTTTTGCTCGGAAATAATATCCGGCGAAATACCAAGCGCCTGAATCGAGCGCCCCGACGGCGTGAAATAACGCGCCGTGGTCATCCGCAGGGCGCCATTATTGGAAAGCGGCAGGATGGTTTGCACCGAGCCTTTGCCGAAACTTTGCGTGCCGATAATCACCGCGCGATGATTGTCTTGCAGGGCACCGGCGACAATTTCTGAGGCCGAGGCGGAGCCGCCATTAATCATCACGACAATCGGCATGCCGCCGGTCATGTCGCCGCGCCGCGCACTAAAGCGCGAGCTGTCTTCATTGGTGCGCCCGCGCGTCGAGACAATTTCGCCCTGATTGAGCATGGTGTCGGTGACGCTGATGGCTTCATTCAGCAAGCCGCCGGGATTATTGCGCAGGTCGATAATATAGCCGGCCAGTTTGTTTTTGCCGATTTGCGCCGGCAACTGCTGAAACGCGATTTTCAGGTTTTTCGTGGTCTGCGCGTTGAAGGTGGTGAGGCGGATATAGGCGATGTTTTCATTTTCGCCCTCAACCCGCGTGCGCACCGCGCGAATACGGATAATGTCGCGGGTGATGGTGATTTCCAGCGGCTCGTCTTCATTCTCGCGCAACACCCGCAAGGTGATGTCGGTGCCTTTTTCGCCGCGCATTAAATCCACTGCCTCGGACAGCGTCAGGCCAAGGATTGGCTCGCCGTCGAGATGCGAGACCAAATCATTGGGTAGAATACCAGCCCGCTGGGCCGGTGTGTCGTCAATCGGGGCGATGACTTTGACCAAGCCATTTTCCATCGTCACTTCAATGCCCAAGCCGCCAAATGCGCCGCGCGTTTGCACCTGCATATCCTCAAAGCCTTTTGGCGGCAGATAAGACGAATGCGGGTCGAGCGAGCTGAGCATCCCCGATAAGGCCGCCTCAATCAGTTCCTCATCGCTTGGGGCTTCGACATATTTACTGCGCACTTGCTCCAGCACATCGCCGAACAACGCCAATTGTCGGTACAGGCTTTCATTATCTGAGCTTTGTGCCGCCACATGCGCGGGCGCCAGCAAGCCAAGGCTTACAAGCACAAGCCACAGGGCGGGGCGGGATAGGTGACGCTTCATAATCTGTTCCGTTTCTAACTTCTGGTTTTGAACCAAGGTGCCGGATCAATCGGCTTGCCGTCAAATCTTAGTTCCATATATAGCTGACCGCGCTGCGAAGACACACCCCCATGCGGCGATTTTTCTTCCTCCAGCGCGCCAATCGGTTCACCGGCTAAAAGCTCTTGGCCGACATAAGTGGTGGTTTGGCTCATCCCCGCCAAGACCATTTGATAGCGGTCTTCGACGCTAAGGATAACAATATTGCCGTAATTGCGAAACGGCCCGCTATACAGCACTTGGCTATCATAGGGCGCGGTGATTTGGGCCCCGGGGCGGGCGGCGATAATCAGCCCTTGGCGCGCCTGGCCGCTGTCTGTTTTGTCGCCGAAATGGGCGCCAATATCTCCCGATACCGGCAGCGGCACCAAGCCCCGCGCCGCACTAAACCGGCTTTCGGGCGGGGTGAAGTTCTGGCGCCTTTGGCTGGCGCGTTGTTCCAGCTTGCGGGTCAGGTCTTTTAAGTCGCGTGCTTCGGCCACCAAGCGGGCGATTTGGCGCGCTTCGGCTTCGGCTTGCTGGCGCGCCTCGGCTTCCGCTTCAGTTTTTTCGGCCAACGCGATGTTGAGGCTTTGGCGTGCCTCGGCGGCGTCTTCCTCGGCCATAATCAAGGCTTGTGATTGCTCATCCATGCGGCGACGAATGGCCGATAACTCGCTTAATTGGTCGCGCAAATTGTTCGCCCTCTGGCGCATGGTCGGCACCACGCCGGCCAATACCAGCGAGCCTTGCACCGCGTCCAGCGCATCATCGGGATGCACGGCAAAAGCCGGTGGGCTGTCGACCTGCATGGCCTGCAAACCAGCCAGCATATGCGACAGGCCCACGCGATCGCGTTGTAAATCAGCATCTAACTGGTTTTCGGTAAAAGCCAACTCGGTCAGACGTTTTTCGATACGGTCGCGCTCGGCGTCAATGTTTTGCAAATCGCGGGCCAGACCAATAATCCGCTGCTGCAGGGCGGCTTTTTGTTGTTTTAACTGTTCGGCCCGCTGCTTCAGCTCTTGTTCGCGGGTTTGGCGGGCGCGAATTTCATCATTCATGGCGTCAAGCTGTTCGGCCCGCTCGCCGGTTTGTGCCAAGCTCGCCGCTGGCCATAGCGGTGCGCTGGCGGCAAGCGCCAGAACTGCGATAAGGTTAAGACCCCGTTTCATGACCGTCGGCTTGTGCCCCCTGTTGACCTTTAATCGCGATGATAAGGGTGGTTGCCCAAAATTGAAATGGCCCGCCAGATTTGCTCGCATAAAAGCGCCCGGGCCAGCATATGCGGCCATGTCATGGCGCCCAGCGATAGAGTGACATCAGCGCTTTGGCGCAGCTCATCGGTCAGCCCATCGGCCCCGCCAATAACGAAGGTGATTTGTGGCGCGCCGGTTTCTTGCCAGGCTTTCAGGCGGCTGGCGAAAGCGCGACTGGTCATGGTTTTGCCGGTTTCATCGAGCATCACCGTCAGCCCTTGGCGTTGGGCCAGCGCCGCTTGTACGAGCCCCGCTTCTTCGCGCTGTTTGGCCTCGCCACTGGCGCCTTTGCGTTCTTTTACTTCGCTGAGATGCGGGCCATCAAAGCCCATTTGCCGCCCTGCTTTTATGGCGCGATCTGTGTAGGTGGTGACCAGTTGTTCTTCGCTGGTGCCGCGCATCTGGCCGACAGCGAGTATTTCAAGCCGCATCGATTAGGCGTTTGGCTCGAGCACGCTGGGGTCGCGTTGATTGGGGGCGTAGCTGACAGGCGTCACTTCGGCTGACCACATTTTTTCGAGGTCGTAGAAACTGCGCACTTCATCGCGGAACAAATGCACCACGACATCGCCAGCATCCACCAACACCCAGTCGCAACTGGATTGGCCTTCTGTGCGCACGCCTTTAATGCCAAATTCTTTCAGCTTGCGTTGCAGGTGGTCGGCCAGTGCCCCGACATGGCGTTTCGAGCGGCCTGTCGCAATCACCATATGGTCGGCAATCGCTGATTTTCCGGCAAGCGGAATGGTCACAATCTCTTGCGCTAAATCATCATCGAGGCTGGTTAGAACCATTTTATGAAGCTCGCCGTCAATTTGATCGGGGCTTTCAATGCGGGCCATTGGCGTTTCTTCGGTCAGAACTAAATCCTATTAAAAAGAGCCGATACCGCTTTAACGGCAATCGGTATTATTCCCTTTACTTAGCCCATATTGAGAGCATTTTTCAATCTCGTTATTGATGTTTCAGTGCGCCCTCATTTTGCCGCAAGGCAGAAGACGACAAATTACTATGCTTGCCGCCGAGGATCATCCATGCCGGGGCTGATAAATTCTTGAAGCTGGCAGCCTGCGCCGGGTCAATGCGGTGCGCTTGGAAGCGTTGCGCCGCCTTGCTGGACAGGGCTTTCAGCGTGGTGCCGGGGCGCGGATAAATAACCAGCGGGATTTCCTGCACCAGCTCTTGCCATTGTTTCCAGCGGTGCAGACCGGCCAGACTATCGCTGCCCATCAGCCAGAAAAAATGCACCCCGTGATGGCGGGCTTTTAACTGGCGCACCGTGTCGATGGCATATTGCGTGCCGAGACGGTTTTCTTCATCCGACACAAAAATCTTCGGGTGTCGGGCCAGCTTGCGGCAGGCGTCGAGGCGTTGCGCCATATCTTGCGGTTGATGCGTCTTTAACGGGTTTTGCGGACTGACCAGCCACCAGACGGCGTCTAGCCCGAGCGCCCGCAACGCCGCCAATGACACCTGACGGTGGCCCTCATGCGGCGGGTCGAAACTGCCGCCGAACAAGGCAACGCTTGTGCCGGGGGCAAAATACTTACCGCGAGAGGGGGCTGATTGGGTCATCACAAAAGCGCCTATTTAGGGCGCGTCTGCCCATTGCTGC
>JAHEIG010000059.1 GCA_024639515.1 Rhodobiaceae bacterium
TGCCGGTGGCGCAAGCCGAGCAGCAAGCGCGTGAGGCGCTTTTGGCGGCCGGTTTTGACAAGGTCGATTATGCCAGCCTGCGCGATGGCGATAGTTTGGCACCGATTGACGCGACCACCACACATCGGCGCGCGCTCATCGCCGCCCGCCTTGGCGACACGCGATTAATCGACAATATGTCGGCTTAAAGCAGCCCCATTTCAGCCAATTCACTGCGCAATGTCTCAGGCATGTCTTCGTCAACCTCAATGTTAGACGGCATATCCCGCGGCGCATCCGATGGTTGCAAATAACGCCAGCCCTGAAACGGCCGCCGCGCCATCAGCCGTGTATGCACCAGCTCGGGATCAAGGACTAGATGACAGCGGCGGATGCCCTGCCCGTCGACGAAATCTTCAACATCAAGAATCTGCTGGCGCACCCGGATTTGCCGCTTGATAACCCAATAAATCGAGCCGCCTTCGAGCAAATCAGGTATCCGCTTCGGCACCATGCGGGTGGTGTGGAAGACGCGACTATACGCGCGCTGCAAACTATTTTGCCAATGCACCAAATCAGAAATATCGTCGGCGCCAACGCATAATTTTACCAAATGAACGGTCATCGCAAGACTATGAAATATCTCCGGTTAGAAAGCCAGATGGCGGCGGCAAAAGCTGGGGGATTAATCTGTCCCCCTCAGATTGTGCGTTCAGGGACGAAAAACGCTGACCCTATCAGAGGCGGTGAACAGGGAATAAAACCCGCTGCCCAAAGCCCCACCGATGATGAATAATTCTTTGCCCGTGCCGAAATAAGCCATTTGGTGGCGCGCTTGCGGCAGGTTTTTCAAACGCCGCCACACACCATCTGAGAGTTGGTGATGGCTGTTCAGCACTTTGCCTTCGGTTTGCGAATAGCCGCCGGCATAGTGCAAGCGGCCATCGACCTCGCCCAAAGCGCCAGCACTGGAGGCAGCGGGAATACTGACCAGCACCCGCCAGCTATCCGAGGCTGGCGAAAACGCCTGAACGGTGGCGGTGTCGCGGCCATCGATGGTGGTGCCACCGGCCAGCACAAAATCATTGCCAAAGCGCGCCAAGGCGGCATTGGTGACCGGCAACGGCATCTGGCCCGTCGTCTGTTGCCAAGCGCCAGTGTCGAGATTATAGCGCTGCACATAAGCCGCCTGCTCGCCGCGCCCGCCCATAATATAGACGCTGTTACCGACGACGAAGCTGGCATGGCCGCTGCGGGCAAATGGCATATCGGCCAGCTCGAACCAGACGCCGCTTTCGGGCGCGTACATCCATAATTTCTGGCTCGCTTGCAGGGTTTCGCTGTCATGCCCGCCAGACACAAAAACCCGACCACCGCCAGCCGCCAGAGAAAAGTCAGACAAAGATGTCGGCAGCGGCGTCAGCGGGCGCCAGCCATCATTGATTAAATCATAGCGCTCAAAAAACCGGCGCACACCAGTGCCGACCGTGCCGCTCATGACATAGAGCTGGCCTTCCATTTCAGCCGCCACCGCGTCAGGCACAGTGGTCGATAGCGAACTGGCCGCGCGCCATTCAGCATGCGCCGGTTGGCTCAACAGCAATGCCGCCAGAGCGAGTAATATTTGCGGCTTTACCGAAGACAGAAAAGTGAGAGATCTCATGAGGCAACTATAACAGAAATATCGTGGCGAAACTAAGAAAGGCGAAGAAACCGATAACATCGGTGACGGTGGTGACAAAAACCGTCGAGGCCACCGCCGGATCAACCCCGACGCGGTCAAGGCCGATGGGAATCAAAATACCGGCCAGCGCCGCCACCACCAGATTGACAATCATCGCACCGGCCAAAACCAGCCCGAGAGCAACGCTGTCAAACCACATGGCGGCAACCATGCCGGTGACCAAGGCGAAGACGATGCCGTTGAGAATACCAACGCCGAACTCACGAAACACCACCCGCATCATATTGACTGCTTGCAGTTCTTGCGTCGCCAAGCCGCGCACGGTGATGGTCAGGGTCTGGGTGCCGGCATTGCCGCCCATGGAGGCGACAATCGGCATCAATACGGCCAGCGCCACCATTTTTTCAATCGACGCATCAAACAGGCCGATGACGATGGAGGCGGCAATCGCCGTCAGCAAGTTGAGAAACAGCCAGCCAAAGCGGCCACGCGCCGCGTCAAACATGGTATCGGTCACCGCCTCGTCACCAACACCGCCGAGCAGCAGGATATCCTCACCGGCTTCCTCAGCAATCACTTCAAAAATATCATCCGGCGTGATGACACCAATCATCCGCTGGCTTTCATCAACCACGGCGGCGGACACCAGATTATAGCGCTCGAACAAGCGCGCCACTTCCTCGCGGTCTGTGTCGGCGGGAATTTGGGTAAAATCATCACCGACCAATTGCTCAATGACGGTGGGCCGCTGGGCGCGCAGAACTTGCGACAAATGCACCGAGCCAATCGGCTTAAAGGTTTCGTCGGTGATATAGACTTCAAAAAAATCCGACGGCAGGTCGTCGGCCTCGCGCATATAGTCGATGGTCTGGCCGACCGTCCAAAAGGGCGGCACGGCGACAAAGGTCGACTGCATCTGACGCCCCGCACTATCGTCGGGAAACTCCAGCGATCGCTCCAAAATGCGGCGTGTCGATTGCGGCACCAAGTCGAGAATTTCATCGCGCTGGTCTTCGTCCATATCTTCCAGAACGAAAACCGCGTCATCACTGTCGAGTTCTTCAACCGTGGTCGCCAATTTCGGTGAGTCGACAAATTCAACGACTTCGACACGAATATGGTCATCCAATTCGGCAAACACCGCCGATGGCAGGTCGCGCCCGACCAGCCCCATAAAGCTCAGTCTTTGTTCAGAGGTTAAAAGCGCGATGATTTCGGCAACGTCAGATTCGTGTAAATCAGTAATCGCGGCGAGTAATTGCGACTTGTCGCCAGCCCGCAGATAATCGCGCAGAATGTCGAGTTCTTCTGCCGTCACTGACGCAGCGCCTAAATAGTCGCCCTCATAAGGTTGTTCGGTTTGATTACTAGACACGTTTAACCTTTCTGACCCCGTCTAAATCAGCCTATAGCACGAAAACCGCCCGCTAAACCCAATTTGTTCTATCATTAACCATTGGAGTGATTCGATTGTTCTGGGAGGAAGAAAATGATTGATATAATTGTCCTGACCTTATTGGTGTATCTATTACACCTCATGTTACCTTCACTTATCGGCGTGGTGAATGGCACGATAGACACGCGCTTTTTGCTCGGTTCGCGCGACGACGCTCCTGAAGGCACCGCCACCATGCAACGGGTTAAGCGGGCGGCGGCCAATCTCGGCGAAAGCCTGCCGGCGTTTCTTGTGCTGGCCATTTTGTCGATTATGAACGATGCCAGCAATGCTGAATTGGCGACCATCTGGCTCGGCCTGCGGGTGGCTTATTTGCTGGTCTATGCGATGGGCATTTCAACCGTGCGCACGCTGATTTGGATGGCCTCTATTGTCTGCCTGATTATGATGGCCCTGCCGCTCATCTAATCGGCAAATCGACAGCAAAATAAGGCGGCGCGACATTTGGGGGCCGTTCTCCGCGCGCCCACCGCGCTGTTGTGATGCCGCATTTTCCAAATTTCTGGATGGTCGAAGGGCCAACCGGCCCGATTGGCAATTTGTCGTTGATTATGATTTCCGAGCACCGATTGGATTACATCATCTCGATGCTTGATGAGATAAGCGACAAAGGCATTACCAGTATTGCCCCGAAAGCGGTCGCCTATGAGGCGTATAATGACAGTATAAGCGAGCGGGTGAAAGACACGGTCTGGGTTACTGGCGGGTGCGATAGCTGGTATTTCGATGAAAGCGGGCAGCCAAATCTCTATCCGTTTCCGCCGCAACAATATTTGCGCGACATGCGGGCGCCCGTCTTCGACGAATATGATGTCGAGCCGCGCCGCAATGTTGCCGCAGAATAGCGTAGAGCGTCGCGAAAGGCTTGCCAGCCTTGGGCAAACATCTCTAATATGAGCCCGAATTAAGCCCTAAAGCCCGAGGAGAGGCCTTCTATGTCCGACGAAAAAATTTATCTCAACTGCCCCTTTGATGACAAAGATGAGTGCAAGTCTCTAGGCGGGCGTTGGGATGGCGATGTCCGCAAATGGTATATCACCGACGCAATGGACAGCGCCCCTTTCGCCAAATGGATGGACGACAATAGCGACGCGCCAAGCGGCCCGACGCTGGCCTTCTCGCAAGGCGACAGCGAAAACCCAGCCCCCATGGCGCAAGCCAGCGGGCCAGCTGACGACAGTGCCGCCCGCACCTATCTCAACTGCCCCTATGACGATAAAGACGAATGCAAATCGCTCGGCGGGCGCTGGGATGGCGATATGAAAAAATGGTATGTACCAGACGGCGTCGACACCGCCCCTTTCGCCAAATGGATGAGCTAAGCCACCATCTGACAGCGCAAAATAAGCCGCTCATGTGAAAATTACGTCACCTGACGCAAGCACAAAACCCCCATGCACTGAAGTGTTTGATGGTCAGCAGCCCCTATAGTTATTGGCTTCGCAATTGCTTGGCATCTCTTGGGCTTGCGCGATTTCCGAGCGTGACATGCGATTTCCCAGAATGTCTTTATTTTCGCTGGCACCGTCGACACCATTAGAGGCGGCAATATTGAACCACATATGCGCCCGTCTATCGTCTTAGACGACACCCTCGCCATTAGCGAACATAATGCCGAGGTTATATTGTGCATCACCGTAATTCTGCCCTGCCGCTTTGGTGTACCAATAAACCGCCTGCCGATCGTCTTCCGGGACACCAGCACCATTATCGTAACTAATAGCTAAGTTGAATTGTGCTTCAGCCATATTTCATTAGAAAGTATAAGTTACTTCGCCAAGACGAGTATGTTTTTGTAGCTTAATAAAACGTTTCATAACTTCTTCGGGGGTGCCAAGGAGTGGGCCTTGGATTACAAGAGAGATTTGCCCATTTGAACCAATAGTAGATGCGTATAAATACAAAGGAAATTTAAGTTTGGAAGCCATTTTGAACATGGCATCACTTACTTTTGTAAATTCCCCTTGTTTGTCACGGTAGTCTGTTGTTGCTATTACGATTTTTTTATTTTTTAGAAGCGTTCGTATCTTGAGGAGGCTTGTATTATCCGGGGGGAATATCTCATTTTTCATTTTTCTTATTCCGGTTAAACGTTGAGCCTGGACTAGGCTCTTTTGCTCACGACTGATACCAATAGGTTGATAATTTCTTTCAATTGCAAATCTATACATGGGAGAGAGCCCTGTATGTACACCTACAAATAAGCCGCCTTTATCTAATGTGACATCAGACAAAAGATGAAGCTTGGGTTTAAAATTCAACCCACCCTTCACAGCGGCTTTAGATAAAATATTAAAAATTAATTCATATCCAGTGTTTTGGTACTTATCCGTTATACATTTAGCAAGTGCGACTAGAGTGTTTGATCTAGCAAGGAAGGCCCAAGCCTCCGCAAAGTCTATGTTTTTTTCACGGGATATTGTGCTCGCTAAAATGAACCAGCTTAACCTGTAAAGCGCCATTACTTTCAGCAAGTTCAATTTTTGTTTTTTTACAAATCTGGAAATCATAGATGACAATATATACCTATTTAAAATCAACGAGACATTTCGTGGGAATTGTAAAAGGCTCTCTATGTTCAACTGATAGAGCATTCGGATGAATAGTTTTTTGGCTTTGAGATAAAATATTGGATAACCTGATCCAAGTATAATCTGATATGGGGCGACCTAAACAGGTGTGAGAACCAATGCCATAGAGTTGCTTACTATTATTTTCTTCTGAATAGCTTGGGTCAAAGGTGATGCACCTAATTCTACTACCTGCCGAAAATGGACATCCGTCAACAACTGTATCTCTCATAGATATACGATCGACGTATGTTAACGCGCTATCAGGAAAGCTAGTCGGAAACTCTATTTCACAGAGGCGTTTTCCGTCGTTATCTCGGGCTATTTTGTGTATCGAAAGAGCAAGTGATGAAGAGAAGGGGCGCACCCCTAATGTCAGGAGTGCTATTTGATTTAAAAGCTGGCCATTTCCGCTTTTTAAGATGTCGGCGAGTTTATTATTTAACCTCTTTCTTTTGCGAGGACTTAATCCAGGGTAAAATAAGTCGGGTAGCTCACTAGCTAGATCCTTTACCTCTCTACTTTCTGAGCAGATAACATTTCTCAGGGCTGTCCATAGTGGTATTGAAAGTTCGTCAATAAGATTAAAAGCTCCGTGTCTATGTTCGATAGACTGACCAACTTCATCAACTACTTGAGCAATAGCCTTTTCCTGAAGCTTCCTAGTTTGGGCGTAGACTAAGGCCATAGATTTACGGCGTTTCTTATGTTCATCTCCTGAGAGAAAAACAGGTAGCGCCTCTAAAAGCTGAATTGCTGATGAATAGTCAGTAGCTGTCCTTAAAGATACTTCTCTGTATTTGCTTCCCATAGGGAAGGCCATGAAATCATCCGAACTAACGATTTTAGACGCTGGTTCCCCATATACAGATGTTATTGCTTGCTTTTTCAAGGTGCGTCTCTACACTTTTTTAGATGCCGCACAATCTACTAATATATTTGAAAGTTCAAACATAGTGGTATTTGCTGAAAACTCTACATCAATATCTATTTCCAACGACTCTTCTAGATTCATAATCACCTCCAATACATCAAGGCTAGTTAGCTCTAGTTCTTCTATCGTGAGTGATGCTAAAGACGATACGTCACAGTCGTCTAGTTCGTGTTTTTTAATGGAATTTACTTCTGTACAAATCAGATCCATTATTTGAGAAGAAGTATAGGACATCTTTTTCCCCTTACAGACATGTTGTATACAAACGAAACTTTTTTAATTTTCCTAAACATTCTAGGATAAATTAACATAAATATTGGCTTTAGTCTGCCTTCATGTCGGGAGGTATGCGGCGGAAATAGTAATAGATATTCCGTTTAGTAAATAAATATGAAGGGAGTTGGTCTACCATGTGGTCTACCCCTTTATAATTGGATTAATTACATAAACAATTACAAAGGTTTAGCCGCAGAGTCATTAAGTGATGGTGCGGTCGAGAAGACTCGAACTTCCACGGGTGTTACCCCACAGCGACCTCAACGCTGCGCGTCTACCAATTCCGCCACGACCGCTAAATCAGGCAGGACTGGGGTGTAG
>JAHEIG010000064.1 GCA_024639515.1 Rhodobiaceae bacterium
ACCCGCAGGCCAGAGAAAACCAACCCATGCTGGTCGTTCTGGCGACGGCGCAAATGGCCATCGGCATCGGCGATATAATCACCGGCCCCGTCATATCCGGTGCTGGTCTCGGTATCGGCCAATAGCAGCAGCA
Source organism: Rhodobiaceae bacterium (assembly GCA_024639515.1). Classification (GTDB taxonomy): domain Bacteria; phylum Pseudomonadota; class Alphaproteobacteria; order RS24; family RS24; genus JAHEGN01. The sequence continues at coordinate 134 of JAHEIG010000064.1, forward strand.
CATCCATTGTTTCCGCGTCAAAGGCCTGCATCAAGGCGGTGATATTATCGCCCGCCTCGCGCCATAAAATATCCGCATTGCTGACCAGAAACGGGGCCTCGCCCAGCTCTGCCAGCGCTTTTTTCACGCCACCGCCGGTATCGAGCAATCCGTCGCGCTCGTCGGAAAAAATAATCTCAGCGCGATTATCGCGGTCGGCAATATGCGCCTCAATCTGCTCGGCTTTGTGGTGCAGATTGATGACAATCTTTGCAATACCCGCCGTTTCCAAGCGATCGAGCAAGCGCGCCAAAAGCGTCTGCCCGCCAATCTCGACCAAAGGTTTGGGCGGGTCAGTGGCGGCGGCGCGCATCCGCGTGCCAAGCCCGGCGGCTAATATCATGGCGGTTTTGATGCTTGTCGCGCTCATCGAGACGACTCGCTGAGGCTCAGCCAATCGGCGTCCAGTGCCTCGGGGGCATGGGCCTGCATCCACGCCGCCACCTCGGCCAAGGCCGGATGCGCCAGATTGTCTTGGATATAGCCAAGAATACGCGGCAGATGGTCGAGATAAGCGGCCTTGCCATCACGCTGACACAGGCGCACAAAAATACCGGCAATCTTCAAATTGCGTTGTGCACCGGCCACCGCATAGGCGGCACCAAATGCGGCGATGTCGTCTTCTGTTTGAAACCGCGCTGTCGTATAGGCGGCGTAGCTGCGGGCCACTTGCTGCGGCGCCACATCAATGCGGGCGTCCTGCAACAGCGAGACCAAATCATAGGCCGGATGTCCGGCCAGCGCGTCTTGCACATCAATCAGCCCCACGCGATAGCGGGCTTGTGCGCCGCCCTGCCACAGCAGGTTCACCGAATGATAATCACGCAATACGCTGACTCTCGGGGTCTGCATCAAACCGTCGCCGAGCCTCCGCCATAGGGCTTGCCAGTCGGCCCGCGCCGCGTCGGACACCGCCACACCGCGCCATGGCAAATACCAATCGAGAAACAGGCTGGATTCCACCGCTTGCACGGTGCCGTCAAAATCATCGAGAAAATCGGCCGCTTCATAGCCATGCAAATGCAGCAGCGTGGCAGTCGCCTCAGCATAGAAAAGCGGCACATCGTTTTGCTGCCGCGTCTGGTCTTTGGCCAGGGCCGCCAGCGTCGTGTCGCCGAGATCTTGCATCAGCACCAGACCGGCTGCTTCATCCGCCGCGATGAGATGCGGCACCACCAGATCACGGGCTTCCAGCCAGCGATTCATCCGGCAATAGGCCGGTGCGGCTTCGGCCAAATGCGCCACTTTCGAATAGCTTTGCCCATTATAGACCGCCGGTCCATCGGCCCCCGCCACCCAGTCCATCAGCACGGCAGAGGTGCCGTCATGTTTCGCGGTCAAGCGTTCATAGCGCCGCGTCGAGGCATCACCGGCCAATGGGGCGCGTGTGGCGTCGGCCGCGCCCCAAGCGGTGTCGGCCAGAAAAGCGGCAATCTCGCCATCGCGGGCAACACTGGCGCGCAGTTTGGCGAGCAGCGCCGCGTCTTCACACGTCAGGGTCACAGCGCGTGCGTTCGGCGCATCGGCCAGCATATCCAGCTCAACAATAAGATCCGCGGCGGGCAGCACGCCATCGCCATTGGCCGCCCACTCAATCAGGCAAAGATGCGTATCAAGGGCTTCCATCAAGCCCATTTCATGCACTTCCTCGGGGCTGCTCAGGCGATATAAATCAGCGTGTAAAATATCCCCGCGCGGCGATTCATAATGCTGCATCAGGGTAAAGCTGGGGCTGGGCACAATCGTCTCAGCGCCGCATTGGGCCTGAATAAAAGCCCGGGCAAAGGCCGATTTACCGACCCCCAAATCGCCCTGAAGCGAAATGAAAAACGGCGCCTCGAGCAATGGAAACAATGCATAGGCCAAGCGCGCCGTAGCGGCTTCATCCTCAAGCTGAAAGGAAAAGCTGGTTTTTGGGTCACGCATCTTTACTTCACTCATCTGCAGATTTGTAATCATCCGGCTGAGTTTGGCAAGTCTTGTGACGCGCCAAGTCTAATAGCGATAGTGCTCTGGCTTGAACGGGCCTTGCTCCGGCAGACCAAGATAATCGGCTTGCTCGGCTGACAAAGAGGTCAGTTTCACGCCCAATTTATCGAGATGCAGGCGCGCCACTTTCTCGTCCAGATGCTTCGGCAGAACATAAACCTGCAGGTCGTAATTCTTGCCGTTTTGCCATAGCTCAATTTGCGCCAAAACCTGATTGGTGAAGGAGGCGCTCATTACAAAACTTGGGTGACCCGTGGCGCAGCCCAAATTCAGCAGGCGACCTTCGGCCAGCAGGATAATCCGTTTACCGTCAGGAAACTCAACTTCATCGACCTGCGGCTTCACATTGTGCCATGGGTAGTTAGACAAAGCGGCAACCTGAATTTCGCTGTCGAAATGGCCGATATTGCCAACAATCGCGCGGTCTTTCATCTCGTGCATATGGTCGACGGTGATGACATCCTTATTGCCGGTGGCGGTGATGAAAATATCACCGACCGGTGCGGCTTCTTCCATGGTGGTGACTTCATAGCCTTCCATGGCGGCTTGCAGCGCACAAATCGGGTCGATTTCTGTGACCATCACGCGGGCCCCTTGCGAGCGCAGGCTTTCTGCCGAGCCTTTGCCGACATCGCCATACCCGCAAACCACGGCAATTTTACCGGCAATCATCACATCGGTGGCGCGCTTCACGCCATCGACCAGACTTTCGCGGCAGCCATAGAGATTGTCGAATTTCGATTTGGTGACACTGTCATTGACGTTAATCGCCGGAATTTTCAGCGTGCCATCGCGAGCCATATCATACAGGCGCAACACACCAGTTGTGGTTTCTTCCGACACGCCGACGCAATCGTCGAGGATTTCCGGATATTTTTCGTGGCACAGCTGGGTCAAGTCGCCGCCATCATCAAGCAGAATATTCGGCGTCCAACCGTCTGGGCCTTGAATGGTTTGCTCAACGCACCACCAATATTCTTCTTCGGTTTCGCCTTTCCAAGCAAACACCGGCACGCCGGTTTCGGCAATCGCGGCGGCCGCGTGATCTTGTGTCGAGAAGATATTGCATGAAGACCAGCGCACTTCTGCACCCAGCGCCGTCAGAGTTTCAATCAACACAGCGGTTTGAATGGTCATGTGCAAGCAGCCGGTAATCCGCGCGCCCTTGAGCGGTTTATCTTCACCATACTCGTCACGCAGCGCCACCAGACCCGGCATTTCGGTTTCGGCGATGGCGATTTCCTTGCGGCCCCAATCGGCCAGTGACATATCGGCGACTTTGAAGTCTTCACTCATAACGTATCCTTTCAGAATTTCTCGTTTTCTAGCAGGTAAGCCATGGGCTGGCAACAGGATATAAAGACTTCTTTATGTTCTCAAAAGCCCGCTATTTGCTTATTCTTCGCCGAATTTTCCGTCGACCAGCGCGCTGATTGCGGCGACCGCTGTTTCCGCGTCTTTGCCAGTGGCGGAGACCTCAATTTGCATGCCAATACTGGCCCCGAGCATCATCAGCCCCATAATCGAATTGGCTGGCACACGCTCGCCGTCGCGGCTGACGCTGATATCGGCGTCAAACGTCTCGGCCAATTTGACGAATTTCGCCGAGGCGCGCGCGTGCAAACCACGCTGATTGGAGATGGTGAGGGAACAGGTCACTGTGTCAGACATAATGCTTTGCCTTAAAGCGCGAAACTTAGCTGTCGCCCAGAACTTCGCTGGCCACGGAGATATATTTGCGGGCCGCTTCTTTGGCCTCAAGAACCGCCTCTTGCAGGCTCATCGTCTCGCGAATGCTGGAAAACTTAATCAGCATCGGCAGATTGATGCCTGCAATCACTTCGACATGGTCTTTGTCAAGCAAGGAAATCGCCAGATTGGACGGCGTGCCGCCAAACATATCCGTCAGCAACACCACACCATTGCCGCCATCGACTTGGCTAATCGCATCGACAATATCTTGCCGCCGCTGCTCCATATTGTCATCGGGGCCAATGCAAATCGTCGCCAGCATGGTTTGCGCGCCGACAACATGCTCAACAGCGGCGCGAAATTCTTCCGCCAGATTGCCATGGGTTACCAGAACAAGTCCTATCATTATCTATCCTTTTAGATGCATCGATTAAATTGCAATGTGCCTGTGATGGGCCGGACAATCAAGCATCGTCTGGCCATTTGTTAATCCCATCCTCAGCAAACCCCTGCTGGCCGATGGTGGCCAAAGCCAGAGTAATAATTTCCGGCGTTTGCTGGTCAAATGCGTGCAAACGCAAAAGCGGTATGTCATTGTGCGGCAGGTCATTAACCGGCGGCAAATAGCTCGGCGACGGCAGACGCGGCACATCCTGGCGCGCCACCAAATCGACGGCCAAAGCAATCTCGGCACGGCGTGGCATTTGCCCCTCTGTGCCGATGCGCAAAATTCCCATGCCGCGAATTTCCAACAAGCCAGCGGTTTGCTCGGGTGCCATTGCGACCAACGCACCGTCGGCATTGACCTCGACAAAGGCCCGGTCATCGGCCACTAAGGTGGCGCTTTTCTGGCGGATAAGGGCCAAGGCAAGGCTCGATTTGCCGCTGCGCGACGGGCCCAGCAACATCACTCCGCCTTGCGGCAGGGCCACAACACTGGCGTGGATGGACGGCCCGGATGCGCTCATTTGCTTGCCTTCGCCTGCTCAGGGTCGAGCGGCAGAGAAAGCGTGAAATAAGCCCCTTGCCGGTCCGGTCGGTTGGCGCCGATTAAGTCGCCACCATGGGCGCGGGCAATCTGGCGGGCAATGCTCAAGCCAAGCCCTGAATGACCAATGGCGACGGGTTTTTGCGGGGCTTGCTGGCGGTCGGTGTAGAAGCGCTCGAAGATTTTCTCCTCTGTGCCTTCGGCCAGCCCCGGCCCCTCATCGGCGACAATCAACAAAACCTGCGCGTCGTGAATTTGCGTGGTCAGGTAAATCCGTCCCTTGGCTTGGGTAAAGCTCGCCGCATTGACCAGCAGATTATCAATAATCTGCACAATGCGCTGCTTCTGCGCTGACACCGGACACGGCGTCGCGGTATCGACAACCAACTCAATCTGGTGCGTGTCAGCCATGGCAGGGGCCAGCGCTTGCGCCACATCAGTGGCCAAGCTGGAGAGGTCGAACATTTCGCTTTCGCCACGATTAAGCTCGGCATCTAGCCGCGTGGCATTGGAAATATCAGAAATCAGCCGGTTCAGGCGCATAATGTCGTTTTGAATAATCCCCATCAGCTGATGGCGTTGTTTTTCATCGCTGACTTGGTCAAGGCTTTGCGCCGCGCTGTGCAGCGAGGTCAGCGGGTTTTTCAGCTCATGGGCAACATCGGCGGCGAAGCGATCAATGGTGTTAATGCGCAATAATAATTGCTGCATCATATCGCGTAAGGCCAAAGACAAATCGCCAATCTCATCGCGGCGTGTGGTCAAATCAGGGATCGTCTCCAGCCCTGGCAATTGCGGCGTGTTGCGGCCAAAGCCGCGCATCGCGGCAGCCAGACGCCGCACCGGCACGACAATCGTCCCCGCCGCCACCAGAGAAGTGAAAATACTGACCACCAAGGCCAGCACGGAAAGCTCAAGCACCAGACGGCGTTCTTCGGCGATAATCGTGTCAATCTCGCCGGGTCGGGTGGAAATCATCAACGCCCCGATAATCGCTCGATAGCCCTGCACCGGCACCGCCACGGTTAAGACGTCGCGGCCATCTTGGTTTTGCCGATGCAAACTGGCGGCGCGGCCTTTCAAAGCGACGGCGACTTCCGGCAAGCGATAACCATCGGCGGCGGTGATGTCATTAAGCACCGGACTTTTGCCATAGATCAGGCGGCGAATACTGCCTTGCAGTTTTTGAATCCAGTTTTGCATCGCGCCATCTTCGGGCAGCGGCGGCAGATCGCGCGCCACGACATTAATACTGCGGTCAAGATGGGCGCTGTCGACAATCAGATTGCCATTATTGGCATAAAGCCGCAGCCGCGCATCCGTCACATTGCGCATATTGCGCATAATCGCTTGCGCTTGGCGGATTTGCCATTCATTGCCTTTGCGGCCCATCAGTTGTTTGAGGATCGAGGGTTCGAGAAATTCGAAATTATCCTGCCGCGCCGCTTGGCTGAGTGCCCCGGCGATAATACCGGCTTGCGCTTGCAGGCTCTTTTTATAGGCGCTGGTCAACATTTGCCGCGATTCCGACAGCGTCAGAATACCACCTGCCAGCGTCATCAGCCCGACCATATTGAGCACCAATAAGCGGGTCAGCAGCTTTTGTTTTGGCGCCACCAGACTGGCAAGCCCGCCAAACCACGCCAAAACCCCGCGTAGGCCGCGCCGTCGGTGTTGTTTAGCTGATGCGGGTTGGTGTGGTTGGGTCACTAATCTTTATACCTGTAACCGATCCCATAAAGGGTTTCGATGGCGTTGAACTCTTCATCGACGGCACGGAACTTGCGACGCAGACGTTTGATATGGCTGTCAATGGTGCGGTCATCAACATAGATTTGCGCATCATAGGCCGCATCCATCAGTGTGTCGCGACTTTTTACCACACCTGGGCGGCGCGCCAAGGCGTCGAGGATGAGAAATTCGGTAACCGTCAAATTGACCGATTTTTGTTTCCACAGGCAATCATGGCGCTCTGTGTCGAGCACCAAATCGCCGCGCTCCAGGGCATTTTCGCGCGGCGCGGCAGCAGCGTTGTTTTGCTCGCGCGCCTTGGTGCGGCGCAACACAGTCCGTACCCGCTCAATCAGCAGGCGTTGCGAAAAGGGCTTGGTGATATAGTCATCTGCGCCCATTTTGAGACCGAATATTTCGTCAATCTCATCATCTTTCGACGTCAGGAAAACTACAGGCATTTGGCTGGTTTGGCGCAGTTTACGGAGCAATTCCAGCCCGTCCATACGCGGCATTTTAATATCAAATATACCAATATCGGCGGGCTTATCGGCCAGCGCCTGCAGCGCCGTTTGACCGTCTGTATAGATCGGAAGAGCG
>JAHEIG010000071.1 GCA_024639515.1 Rhodobiaceae bacterium
TGGTTGAAATGTCGCGCGGTTAGGGGGGCTTATGTTTGGTAAATTTGTGAAGGCGGGTGTGGCCATTGTCGTCATTTTACTGGCGGTGATTTTAGTGCGCACGTTTATGCCAGCGCAGCAGCAATCTGAGGGGCAGGCCTATGCGTTTGCGCCAGACGAGGCGCGGGTGACGCAATTAATGGTCGGCGCGGTGCGCTATAAAACCATTTCCTATGGCCGCGACAAGCCGACATCAGGCAAGCAATTAATCGCTTTCCATGGCTATCTGGCGGAGCAGTTTCCGCTGGTGCATGCCAATCTGCGCCGCGAAGTGGTGAATGATTATTCTCTGCTCTACACATGGGCCGGCAGCGATAGCACGCAAAAGCCGGTTATTCTGCTCGGGCACCTTGATGTGGTGCCGGTTATTCCGGGCACAGAAGATGATTGGTCGCACCCGCCTTTTGCCGGTCATGTGGCGGATGGGTTTATTTGGGGGCGCGGCACGCTCGACAATAAGGTGAATATTATCGGTATTCTCGAAGCGGCCGAAAACATGCTGAAAGCCGGTCTGCAGCCCGAACGGACGATTTATTTCGGCTTCGGCCATGATGAAGAACAGGGCGGGCTTGAAGGGGCGCTGGAGATTTCCAAACTACTCGAAAGCCGCAACGTGCAGGCTGAATTCTTGATTGATGAAGGCGGGCTGATTACCGGCGGCGTGGTGCCCGGGGTTGATGTGCCTTTGGCGATTATCGCACCGGCTGAAAAAGGCATTGTAACGCTGGAGCTGACAGCACGCGGTGCTGGCGGCCATTCATCGGTGCCGCCCAATCAATCCTCTATCGGTATTTTGGCCGCCGCCATTGCCGCGCTTGAGGCCAATCAGTTCCCGCGTGATTTCTCGCACACCCAGACCTTCCTTGAGGCGGTGGCCGACGAAATGCCTTTGTCGAGCCGCATGGTGATGAAAAACCTGTGGCTGTTCAAGCCAGTGGTGATGTCGGCATTGGCCGATGACCCGCAATCGCAAGCCGGTATGCGCACCACCACAGCGGCCACGGTGATTGCCGGTGGTATCAAGGCCAATGTGCTGCCAATCGATGCGTCGGCGAAAGTGAATTTCCGTATTCTGCCGGGTGAGACACCCGAAACCGTGTTGGCGCGGGTCATTGATGTGATTAATGATGAGCGGGTCAACGTCAATTTCGATGGGTCAGGCCAAATGGGCATGGCCCCGTCGCCTGTGTCGAAAATGGAAGGGTTTGGCTGGAATGCGCTGACCAGTGCTATTCGCGACACGGCCGCCCCGCAACGGGTCTTGGTGACGCCGCGTCTTTTGGTGGCGGCGACCGATTCACGCCATTATCGCAATCTGACGCCTAATCATTACCGGTTTACCTATATGGCCCTGCCAATGGGCGATCTCGGCTCAATTCACGGCACCAATGAGCGCATTGGCGTGGCCACCCTCACCGATACGGTACGGTTCTTCCATCGTTTGATGTCGGGGCTTTAGGGACTAGTTTGCCAGCAGCGCGTCGAGCTTGTTTTGAGCGTCGAGCGCCATCAAGTCGTCGCAACCACCAATATGCGCCTCATCAATAAAGATTTGCGGCACCGAGGTGCGGCCAGCGGCGCGTTCGGTCATTGCTTGGCGTCCTGACGCGTCGCCGGACACGTCGATTTCTTGAAAAGCGACGTTTTTACCTTCAAGTAATTGCTTCGCCATGCGGCAGAAGGGGCAGGTGTTCGTCGTGTAAATTTCTACTTTGGCCATAATCAATCCTTACACGACGTATAAAAGCCAAACTGCCCCGAAAATCAAGCGCAAATAGATTTATTCGGCGGCTTGTGCGCTTTCTTCTGCGGCTTTCAGCACACTCAAGTTACACGCGACAACGCGGTTATTACGGCCTTCTTGGGTCTCGTAAGATACGGTTTGGCCTTCGACAAGAATTTTCAAACCTGATTCCTGAATTGCTGTGACGTGAACGAAGCAATCGTCCTGTCCGTCTTCGGGTGTGATAAAGCCATAACCTTTGGCCGAATTAAACCACTTAACTGTTCCAATCATCATAAACACTCACTTTTTCGTGCGACATAGCACTCACCCGATTCGAATTAGGGCGCCAAAAGCGAAAAACGAGTCAAATTATTGATTTTTTATGTCGGTGATCCGAAAGAAGCTCTTAGCTTCGACGGTAAAGCGGCCATAACGGGTTTTTGTGGTGATTTTAATCGGCGCGGCAAACTTCGTGCTGCCGATACGCGCGAAGTGACTATCAATTATTTCATAGCTCTTGGCTTCTTGCAAAGTCTCGTCAGAATAACCGGCAATCGGTTGCCAGCGGCTTTGACACTCAATAACCGGGCTGTTGATGTTGAATTTATGCTCATCAGCTGATTTTAACTGACTGCCTTCAGGCACCAAAAGCGACAGGCGACGGCCATCAAACATCCGCTTAGAGGCGGTGCACACATTGTCTAAGCCCTGCGCGCCGAGCTGTTCCAGCATCGACAGAAACGGGTCATTAGAGCCTGTGCCGACAGTGGTGATGTCGACCGGGTTTTTCGGAATCCGTTCTGGTGGCAGCGGATAGTCGGAATGAAAACTCGATGGTGCGCCATCGGTATAGCCAATACGGGCGCCCTTGACCTCGTCATCTTGCATCCACTCAATGCTGACCCCTTGCGGCACCAAAGCCTCGCCGTCGAAACGGCCATAGCTGGTGGTTCTGCCGCGCCTGCTGGAAAACAGACGCCCAATACCGGCGGCTTTGGCATCGGCCTTGAGGTGATAATTCTCCTGCGAGACATCAAAGCGGACTTGTAGATTGGCGACCAAAAAGCCGCGCACATAGGCGCCATAGGTGGCGCTATAAGATTGCGTTGGCGAACTGGCTTGGCCGCTATCGAGAGCGGCGACTTGCGTCTCAGCATGGGCGCTGGCGCCGAGCAGCAGGGAGAGGCCGAAGACGGTGGACTTGATACTCATCGCGTGACCTGTGCTTGCGGGTCAGCCGCTTGCTGGGTGGCGGCAATATCGTCCGGCAAATGCCCCGCTGCGATGAACATATGGTAGCACGCCCAAATGCTAATCAGCGCCGTCGCGCACATCGCATAGGGCAGGGCCATGCCGCCAAAGCGAGGCTCCAGCGCATCGCTTAATATGCCAATGCTCAGCGGGCCAAGCCCGAGGCCGATAATATTATTGATGAACAAAGTAATGGCCGAGGCGCTTGAGCGCATATCGGGGCGCACCAATGTGTGCAGCATGGCCAGTGTCGGGCCAAAATACAGGGCACCCACAGTGACCGGCGGGATCAATAGAATAAGCGTCCAGAAGGACGAGCTATTGGTGTAGGCAAATAAAGAAAAAGGCGTGGTGGCCAGCGATACCAGCATAATCAGCCACAGGTTCCAGCGCACATCGCGCTTGCCGAGGCGGTCGGCCACAGCGCCACCAACAGCGGTGCCAAGGCCGCCGCCAAGGCCGATAATCACCGCCAAGACCAGGCCAATATCAACTTGGTTCATGCCATGCACCCGATAGAGCAGCGATGGTAGCCACGCAATCGCGCCATAACCGACCGTGATGATGAGTGTGGTGGCCATGGTCATTTGCCGAATAGAGCGGGTGCGCCACATATAAAGCGCTACCTCGCGCAAAGACGGCGCGGCGGATTTGTCTTGCGTCGCCGCATCGGTTTGATCGCTCATCCCACGCGGTGGGTCGCGCATGGTAAATACGGCAATCAGCGCCAGCACAAGGCCGGGAATAGCAACCAGCTTAAAGGCCATTTGCCAGCCATAATGTTGCGCCACATAGCCGCCGCCGAGAAACGCCACGAATAAGCCGATATTAATGCCTAGGGCGAAAATCGCCAGCGGTGCGGCGCGCTCATTGGGGGCATACATATCGCTGATGATGGCGTGCGATGGCGGGCTGGTCCCGGCCTCGCCAATGCCGACACCAATACGGGCCAGCAAAAGCTGAACATAGTTTTGCGCCAGACCACAGCAATAGGTCATGATGGAAAACAGCGTCAGCGCAGTGATGATAATCTTTTTGCGCGAATAGCGGTCAGCCAGATAGGCGATAGGAATGCCCAATGTCGCGTAAAACAGCGCGAAAGCCAGCCCCGACAGCAATCCGAGCTGGGTGTCGGTCAAATTCATGTCTTGCTTAATGGCCGGTAAAAGAATGGCGACAATCTGACGGTCGACATAGTTTGCCGTGTAAATAAAGGTCAGAAGGCCGACCGTATAGGCGCGCAATGGCCTCGAGAAAGTTACGTTTTGCATGGTCTACTTTTTAGAAAAGAGCCGTCGGCCCGAAAAACTGCTTTTGATGATTTGTGCTACAGAAATGGCTAACCCACTAGCAACGCAGAATAAAACGATACGCCCCAACTCAATCGAGAGGAGCAAATTAAATAGTAGTTTAAGGTCCCCCAAGCCTGCCGCAAGCACCGCATTAATGGCGGTGGCCACAAGGATGGCTGTCATGCCAACGGAAAAAGACAAAATCAATTTTCGATTGGTGCGCCGTGTGCGCCAACCAACAATAAGAGACAGCAACACCAGTGTCGCCACATCAATCAGCGACAATGCCTCTCCTAAAACTACAAAAACCGTTTGCATAGAACCTCTACTAACAAAACCCTGCCTTAAACCCGCGGTTTCGTCAACAGGGGGGGAGGCGATCGCTGGTTAAGCGTTTTTGGGCCAGCCTTCGAGGTTTTGCTTGGCTATTTTTTCAAGCAGGTCGAGGCTTTCAGGCGCATCATTCAGGCATGGCACAGTGGTGAAATGGGTGCCGCCGGCTTCGGTAAAATCGTTTTGCAATTCAATGCCGATTTCTTCCAGTGTCTCGACGCAATCGGCGATAAAGCCGGGTGTGACGACGGCCACTTTGCGGGTACCATTTTCGGCCATGTCGACGACGGTTTTATCGGTATAGGGTTGCAACCATTGGGTCGGGCCGAAGCGCGACTGGAAGGTCAGTTTCAGTTGCTCTTCAGACAGACCGAGCTTTTCGCGCAATAGGCGCGCCGTCTTGGCGCAATGGCAGTGATACGGGTCACCTTTGTCGAAATATGCCTGCGGCAGACCGTGGAACGAGGCGACAATGACATCCGGTTTCCAATCGAGGCTGGCCAGATGCGCATCTACAGAGGCCGCCAAGGCGTCAATATAGGCGCCGTCATCATGCCATGGCGCGGCGGTGCGCAGGGCTGGTTGCCAGCGCATTTTCAGTAAGATGCGGAACACTTCGTCATACACGCTGGCGCTGGTGGTGGCGCTATATTGCGGATATAGGGCAATCACCGAAATACGCTCGCAGCCTTGCTCTTGCATCGCCTGCAAGCGCGATTCAATCGATGGCTGGCCGTAGCGCATGGCCCAGTCGACAATCACCGTGTCGCCGAAGCGCTGTTGCAGCTTTTCGGCCTGCACCCGTGTGTAATAGCGCAGCGGGCTTTCATTGCTCTCTTGGCGCCAGATTTTGGCATAGGCTTTGGCCGATTTACGTGGCCGCGTGTTGAGGATAATGCCGCGCAAAAGCGGTTGCCAGATAAGTGGTGACGCCTCAATAACCCGCCGGTCGCTGAGAAATTGCTTGAGATAGGGGCGCAAGCCCTTGGCATCGGGCGACACAGGGGTGCCGAGATTAACCAAGAGTAGGCCGGTTTTACCGAAAGCGGTTTGTGGGTGTGACGTGCCGTTCATGACAAATCCCTTGCTTAGCGTGCGGCTGAGACGGGTGCTGTGGCAGAGATGTCGCGAGAAATATTAAGGTGGTCCCAAACTTCTTTCACCGCTTCGACCAGTTCCAGCATCATCTCATCAGTGTGCAGAGGGGTCGGGGTGATACGCAAACGCTCTGTGCCGCGGGGCACGGTTGGGTAATTAATTGGCTGAATGTAGATATTGTGCTTGCTCAAAAGCCGGTCTGAGGCTTGCTTGCACAAGACAGGGTCACCCACCATCAGCGGCACAATATGGGTTTTAGAGTGCAAGATTGGCATATCCGCGTCTTCCAATGCCTGCTTCAAATAGGCGGCGCGTTCTTGGTGTTTGGCGCGCAATGCATTGGACTGCTTCAAAATACGGATGCTCTCAATGGCACCAGCGGCAATGGTTGGCGGCAGAGAGGTGGTGAAAATAAACCCTGAGGCGAAAGAGCGAATGGCATCGACGAGGTTCTTTTTCGCCGTGATATAGCCGCCCATGACGCCAATGGCTTTGGCCAGCGTGCCTTCGATAATGTCGATGCGCTCCATCAGATTATCTCGATCGGCAATGCCGCCGCCACGATTGCCATACATGCCGACAGCGTGGACTTCATCGATATAGGTGAGAGCGTTGTATTTCTCGGCCAAATCGCAGATTTCTTTAATCGGGGCGATGTCGCCATCCATTGAGTAGACGCTTTCAAACAAGATGATTTTCGCCCGATCCGGGTCAGCGTCGCGCAATAGCGACTCGAGGTGTTCGACGTCATTGTGCCGCCAAATCAGCTTGGTGCAGCCGCTTTGGCGCACGCCCTCAATCATTGAGGCATGGTTCAGCTCATCAGATAAAAGCAAGCAATCCGGCAGCAGCTTGGCCAGAGTTGAGATGGTCGCTTCGTTGGATACATAGCCAGAAGTGAAAATCAGCGCCGCTTCTTTATTGTGCAAGTCGCTCAGCTCATTTTCCAGTTCGACAATATGGTGGTGCGTGCCGGAAATATTGCGTGTGCCGCCGGCCCCTGTGCCCAGAGTATCAATCGCCGTTTTCATGGCATCCATGACGTGCGGGTTCTGGCCCATGCCCAAATAATCATTGGAGCACCAGACAGTAATTTCGCTTGGCGGCGTGGTCGAATGATTAAGCGCACGGGGGAAACGTCCTGCACAACGCGCAAGATCGGTAAACACGCGATACCGCCCTTCGCCATGTAAAGAGGCGAGCGATTCATCTATGTGAGCATCGTAATCGATGGCCATGAAATCCCCCTGATTTCTTATAGATTACTTAGCCTAAAACCCGTCCAAATGCCAATGTTTCATAGAAAATGGCTGTTTTGCCGCAGTTCCAGCGTGGGCTGGGCGACAACATGCAGAGCTGCTATTACTCGGAGTCC
>JAHEIG010000076.1 GCA_024639515.1 Rhodobiaceae bacterium
TTCCGATTTTTCCTGCCGTGGGTTGGGCAGGGTCGGGCCGGGGGCAATCGCATTGACCCGGATATGTTGCGGCGCCAGAGCTTGCGCGAAAGTTTGGGTCAGCGTCCACAGGCCGGTTTTTGACACGGTATAGCTGGCAAAGTCTGGCGTCAGCCGCCACACACGCTGGTCGGTGATATTGATGATGCAGCCATTGAGATTATTGTCAGCCTGTTCAAACACCGGCTGATTGGCGAAGTCGCGCATTAGCAAAGCTGGTGCCCGTAAATTAATGTCGAGATGTGCGTCCCAGCTATCGGCGGTCATGGTGTGCACGCTGTCGCGGTCGAATTTCGAGGCATTGTTAATCAGGCAGGTGACCGGGCCAAGCGCCTCAGTGATGGTCGGGAAAATCGCTTCGACGGCGTGCGCGTCGGCGAGGTCGGCCTGCACGCCATGGGCGCGACCACCGGCTTGGGTAATCTCGGTCACCAAGGACAGCGCATCGTCTTGCGAGCTGGCGTAATGCACACCCACCGCCCAGCCATGCTGGGCTAAGTCTAGGGCGAGGGCGCGGCCAATACGCTTGCCGGCGCCGGTAATCACTACAGTTTTTGTCGACATCTCAATCATCGCCTTGGTGTAGCAGTTTTACGCGGCATGGCAATAATTTTTCAAACCGCATTGGGGAAAGCGGCTTTATGGGCCTTTGCGTTGCCGCCGCTGTTTTTTGGCCGGAGCTTTTGATTTCACCCCGGTGTTTTCCTCGACCCGCTGGTCGACGGCGGCTTGGCGGGCGAACGGGTCATCGGCGACGGCCAGTTCGGTTTCGCGCAGACGCTTAATCTCATCGCGCAGGCGGGCCGCTGTTTCAAATTCCAAATCGCCAGCCGCTTTATGCATTTCCGCTTCCAGCCCCTCAATGTGGCTGCGCAGATTATTGCCAAATAGCGGCACTTGCGCTTCTTCCATCGCCTCGCGCACACGATATGGGCCGGGTGCGCTGAGGTCTTCGCTGTCGGCCATGCCTTCAATAATATCGGCGATGTTTTTCTTCACCGAAGCGGGTGTGATGCCGTGTTCTTCATTATGGGCAATTTGGCGTTTGCGGCGGCGGTTGGTTTCGACCAAAGCGCGGTCCAGCGAGCCGGTGATTTTATCTGCATAAAGCAGCACCCGGCCTTCGACATTACGCGCCGCCCGGCCAATGGTTTGCACCAGCGAGGTTTCCGAACGCAGGAAACCTTCTTTATCGGCATCGAGAATCGCCACCAGAGCGCATTCGGGAATATCCAGTCCCTCACGCAACAGGTTGATGCCGATCAGAATATCAAACGCCCCGAGCCGCAGGTCGCGGATGATTTCAATGCGTTCCAGCGTATCAATATCCGAGTGCATATAGCGCACCCGCAAGCCTTGCTCGTGCATATATTCGGTCAGGTCTTCGGCCATTTTCTTGGTCAATGTGGTGACCAAAACGCGCTGGCCTTTTTGCGCCACCTCCTGACATTCGGCGATCAGATCATCGACCTGCGTGGTCGCCGGGCGCACTTCGCATTGCGGGTCAATCAGTCCGGTCGGGCGGATCACCTGCTCAACGAAAACCCCGCCCGTGCGTTCCATCTCCCATGGGCCTGGTGTGGCTGACACATGCACGGTTTGCGGCCGCATCATGTCCCATTCTTCAAATTTCATGGGCCGGTTATCGACACAGCTCGGCAAGCGGAAGCCAAATTCGGCCAGGGTTGATTTGCGCTTAAAGTCACCACGAAACATGCCGCCAATTTGCGGCACAGTGACGTGGCTTTCATCGGTAAACACCAACGCATTATCCGGCAAATATTCGAACAATGTGGGTGGCGGTTCGCCCGGTTTGCGGCCGGTTAAATAGCGCGAGTAATTTTCAATACCGGCGCAAGAGCCAGTCGCTTCGAGCATTTCCAAATCAAAATGCGTGCGCTGCTCAATCCGCTGCGCCTCGAGCAAACGCCCCGCCGCTTCAAACTCCTCGAGACGGGTTTTCAACTCGGCTTCGATATGCACCATGGCCTGCTTCAGCGTTGGGCGCGGCGTCACATAGTGCGAATTGGCGTAAATCCGCACCAGCGCCAAATCATTGGTCTTTTGGCCGGTCAACGGATCGAACTCGGTCAGGCTGTCAATCTCATCGCCGAATAATTCAATGCGCCATGCGCGGTCTTCATAGTGGGCCGGAAACACATCAATCGTGTCGCCGCGAACGCGGAAATCGCCGCGCGCAAAAGCCATATCATTGCGGCGATATTGCAAGGCCACCAGTTCGGCGAGCAATTCGGTGCGGCCAATCTGCATGCCTTTTTCAAGCGCCAGCGTCATATTGGAATAGCTCTCAACCGAGCCGATACCGTAAATACACGACACTGAGGCGACAATAATCACATCGTCGCGCTCCAGCAGGGCGCGGGTGGCGGCGTGGCGCATACGGTCAATCTGCTCGTTAATATTGCTTTCTTTTTCAATATAAGTGTCGGTGCGCGGCACATAGGCTTCCGGCTGGTAATAGTCATAGTAAGAGACGAAATACTCCACCGCATTGTCAGGGAAAAACCCTTTGAACTCGCCATAGAGTTGCGCCGCCAAGGTTTTGTTCGGGGCCAGAACCAAGGCCGGGCGTTGGGTGCGGTTAATCACCTGCGCCATGGTGTAGGTTTTGCCTGATCCGGTAACGCCAAGCAGCACTTGGTCGCGCTCGTCGCTTTTAATGCCGTCGAGCAATTCTTCAATCGCTTGCGGCTGGTCTCCTGCCGGCTCGAAATCAGAGACAAATTTGAAGGCTTTGCCGCCTTCGGTTTTTTCAGGCCGGTCGGGGCGGTGCGGCACGAAGGCAGACATCTGGTCTTCGCGCAATCCCGGTTCTGGGATCGGCGCCAATTCCGTGCGACCTGTAAGACTTTTCTGCTCTTCCGACATGACGTAAATATAGTCTTATCGGCGCAAAAGTCACCTGCGCGATCGGTCGCCGCGCTTTTGTGAATATCTGACAAACAACCCATCAATCAGGTTGAGGATGGCATAAACCGTGACGCCGAGGGAAATCACAAGGCAAATATAGCCAATCAGCACAACGGTTCCGTGAAAATCCAGCGAATGCCACAGCTGCAGCCAAAAAAAACTCATTTTGCGTACTCTATCGGTTTTATTTTTCTTGTTTTCTGAGTCATATTTTTCACCGCAGCGTTGGTTTATAAAGAAAATGTTAACAGCGCTTTAGTCCAGCGCGTCTGGCCGCCTGATAAGTCTTAAGAAATGCTGATTGCGGCTTGTTTTCGCTTGCTTCACGGCCTATGTTCTGCTCGTCAAAATTACAATTTGGAGTTGATCTCATGTCATCTTTTCTTGCTTCTAGCCTGTCTCGTGTTCAGCCTTCGGCGACCATCGCTGTGACCGATAAAGCGCGGCAGTTGCGCGCCGCTGGCCGCGATGTGATTGGCCTTGGTGCCGGTGAGCCGGATTTCGATACACCAGAGAACATTAAACAAGCCGGCATTGACGCGATTGCGCGCGGCGAGACCAAGTACACAGCGGTCACTGGTATTGATGAATTGAAACAAGCCATCTGCGCCAAATTTGAGCGCGATAACGGCCTGAGCTATGAGCCAGCCCAGTGTTTTGTGGCACCGGGCGGCAAGCCGGTGATTTATGACGCAATGATGGCGACGCTCAACCCAGGCGACGAAGTGATTATCCCAGCGCCTTATTGGGTCAGCTATCCCGATATCGTCAATCTGGCGGGCGGCAATCCGGTGTCGATTGAAACCCGCGCCGAGGACGGCTTCAAATTGCAGCCGGAAGATTTGGAAGCGGCGATTACCGACAAAACCAAATGGTTTATTTTCAACTCGCCGTCAAACCCATCCGGCGCCGCCTATACGGCTGCCGAATTGAAAAAACTGACAGATGTTTTGGTGAAATACCCGCATGTGTGGATTTTGACCGACGATATGTATGAGCATCTGACCTATGACAATTTCGTTTTTGCGACTCCCGCACAAGTTGAACCTGCCTTATTCGACCGCACGCTGACCATGAACGGTGTGTCAAAGGCCTATTGCATGACCGGCTGGCGTATCGGCTATTGCGCTGGACCGCTGGAATTGATCAAGGCGATGACAAAAATTCAATCGCAATCAACCTCTAACCCAACCTCCATCAGCCAATGGGCGGCAGTCGAAGCACTGAATGGGCCGCAAGATTTTATTGCCGAAAACAATCAAGCGTTTAAACGTCGACGCGATTTGGTGGTCGAGCTGCTCAACAAAGCCGACGGCATTGACTGCATCACCCCAGAAGGGGCGTTCTATGTTTACCCGTCTTGTGCCGGGGCGATTGGCAAATCCACACCGGATGGCAAGGTCATTGAAAGCGACGAAGATTTCGCCACGCAATTGCTCGAATCAGAGGGCGTTGCGGTGGTGCATGGAGCGGCCTTTGGCTTGTCGCCATTCTTCCGTATTTCATATGCGACAGCCGACGAAACCTTGGTTGAGGCCTGCGCACGGATTGAAAAATTCTGCGCCAGCTTGAGCTAAAGCCACAAGTTTACCGCCTAATCTGGGGTTTCGATGGCGCACTTCTAGGCCTGCGACTTAAAAACAAAAATGACAAATTTATTTAGGTACTCAACTACTAGTTGGTGTTGCTACGATAGCCCTTGCGATAAGGTGTTCTCGTAAATCTCGCCTTAATAAAAAAAAGAATAAGGAGTATCTGATGTTACGTACGCTTTTAATCGGCACGATGTGCTTGATGGGAACGACGGCCCTGTCGGCTGACATGAATGATGACACGCCGTGGTTTGTCGGCATTAATTATGTCGAGCAAAACTTTGGCAACTTGGACGGCCAAGATATCGAAGGTGACAGCTATGCGGTGTTTGGTGGTTATCAGATGAACGACAGGGTGAGCCTTGAGCTTACCTATGCCGACATCAATATTGATAATTTCACGCTAAATGGCCAAAGCTATAATGACCTCGCATCTGACTATCTTGCCATGTCGGCAAAGTATAATTTTGATGACTTTAGTGGCATCACCCCTTTTGTGAGGGTTTCTTTTGTCGAAAGCGACGACTCAATTTCCAGCGGTGGTCAGACCATTGATATTGTCGATCGCGGCTTTATTGGGGCCATTGGTGGCGAGTATCCATTGACCGAAAGCATCACGCTGCGGGCTGAAGTATTCTCGGGTCGCGGCAGCAATAATGGCTGGGCGGTTGGTCCGCGCGTTTCCTTCTAGGTGTAGCTTGCGGCTAGGTGTGGTTTGTGACGGTCTGACTAGCCGCGTGACAGCTCGCGCATGGCGTGGTCAAGACCTTCAAGCGTGAGCGGATACATCCGATCAGAGAAAATCTGTTTGATGATCTGCGTCGATGCTGTGTGTTCCCAATAGCGCTCAGCAATCGGGTTGAGCCAGATGCAGTTTTCATAAATCTCGGTGACACGTTGCAACCATGTTGCGCCGGCTTCGTCGTTCCAATGTTCGACAGAGCCGCCTTCATAGGTGATTTCATACGGGCTCATGGAGGCATCGCCGACGAAAATGACTTTATAGTCGGACGGGAAAGTGTGCAGCACATCCCATGTCGGCATTTTTTCGGTATGGCGACGGCTATTATCTTTCCACAGGCCTTCATACAGGCAGTTGTGGAAATAGAAATATTCCATGTTTTTGAATTCGCTGCGGGCGGCTGAGAACAGTTCTTCGCAGAGCCGGATATGGCCGTCCATAGAACCGCCAATATCGAAAAACACCAGCACTTTGACCTTGTTGCGGCGCTCGGCAATCAGCTTAATGTCGAGATAGCCAGCATTGGCTGTGGATTTGATGGTGTCGTCAATATCCAGAATATCAGCCTCGCCGTCGCGGGCGAATTTGCGCAAGCGGCGCAATGCCACTTTGATATTGCGCGTGCCCAGTTCGACACTGTCGTCGAGGTTTTTATATTCGCGTTTATCCCAGACCTTCACCGCCTTGCCGTGGCGGCCTTCTTTTTGGCCGATGCGCACGCCTTCAGGGTTATAGCCATCGGCACCAAATGGCGAGGTGCCGCCTGTGCCGATCCATTTACTGCCGCCTTCGTGGCGCTTTTCCTGTTCTTCGAGGCGCTTTTTCAGCTCCTCCATAATTTTTTCCCAACCGCCAAGCGCTTCGATTTCCTTCTTTTCCTCCTCGGTGAGGAATTTTTCGGTCAGCGAGCGCAGCCAGTCTTCGGGGATTTCAGCAATGTCGCCTTCGCCGAGGCTTTCCAGCCCTTTGAACACTTCGCCAAATACGCGATCGAATTTATCGAGATTGCGTTCGTCTTTGACCAGCGCGGCCTTTGACAAATAATAAAAGTCGAGGACTTCATTATTGATGACATCACTGTCGAGGGCTTCCAGCAGGGACAGGTACTCGCGTAGCGAGACCGGCACATTTTGTGCTTTCAGCTCGTGGAAAAAATTAACAAACATGGGGCAGCGCCTCCTGCTTTAATCTAATTACGTTCCCGACGGGCGAGGAAAGCGAGGCGTTCAAACAAATGCACGTCTTGCTCGTTTTTAATCAACGCACCGTGGAGCGGCGGGATCAGTTTTCCTGCATCTTGCTCGCGCAAGGTTTCAGGGTCAATGTCTTCGTTCATCAACAGTTTCAACCAATCGAGCAATTCTGATGTCGACGGCTTCTTCTTCAGACCCGGCACATCGCGCACTTCATAGAAAGAGGCCAGCGCATTGCGCACCAGACGGTCTTTAATGTCTGGATAATGCACGTCGACGATTTGCGTCATGGTTTCGGCATCTGGGAATGAAATATAATGGAAGAAGCAACGGCGCAAAAACGCGTCCGGCAATTCTTTCTCATTGTTTGAGGTGATAATCACCAGCGGGCGTTCGACGGCTTTCACCGTTTCGCCGGTTTCGTAAACGAAAAATTCCATGCGATCGAGTTCTTGCAACAAATCATTTGGAAACTCGATGTCGGCTTTATCAATTTCGTCGATCAGCAAAACCACGCGCTTGTCTTTTTCAAAGGCTTCCCACAGCTTGCCTTTATTGATGTAGTTTTTCACATCCTTGACCCGCT
>JAHEIG010000078.1:36-6982 GCA_024639515.1 Rhodobiaceae bacterium
AGACTACACCGATGGCGGCCATGAAAGTCAATAATGATGTCCCGCCATAAGACACAAATGGCAGCGGCACACCGACAACCGGCGCGAAGCCCATTACCATGGCCAAATTCACCACAATATAAAACGACAGCGACACGCCGGTGCTGGCAATCACCAGACGCGAGAATTGGTTTTTTACTTGCCGTGAAATTTGAAACAAAGCAAACAGCACAAAAGCAAAAATCAGGATCAGCATCAAACTGCCCATAAAGCCGAGTTCTTCGGCAAAAATCGTGAAAATGAAATCAGTATGTTTTTCCGGCAGAAAATCGAGACGGCTTTGCGTGCCTTCGACCAGCCCCTTGCCCCACAGACCACCCGAGCCGACGCCGATTTTCGACTGAATAATATGATAGCCGGCCCCCAGCGGGTCGCGCTCAGGATTGAGGAACACCAAGACCCGCTCTTTTTGATAATTCAGCATGTTCTGCCAGACCAGCGGAATGGCGGTCAGAACCGCCACCGTGCCAGCCGCGAAATTGCGCCAATTAACCCCCGCCAGAAACACCACACTGGCGCCGGTGGCGGCCAACATAATCGACGTCCCCAAATCAGGCTGGCGCAAAATCAACAGGCTCGGCAAGGCAATCATGGCAATTGGGGCCAACAGATTGATAGGGCGCGAGACATCGGCCTGATGGATCGATTGATAAAACCGCGCCAAGCCCAAAATAAGCGCAAAGCGCATAAACTCAGACGGCTGAACCCGCATCACACCGAGATCAAGCCAGCGCCGTGCGCCCATTGATTTATCGCCAAAAAACTCGACGCCAATCAGCATCACCAAAATCGCCGCATAGGCGATATAGGCCAGCGCAAAGATGGTGCGTGTGTCGAGCGCCGCAATCGCCAGCATCAACACCAAGCCGGCTGCCAAGCGCACGCCATGACGCCACGCCCAGGGTGAGAAATCGCCGCCAGCCACAGAATATAACAACAGCACACCGGCCAGCCCCAGCGTCAACACGCCCAAGACCAGCGGCCAGTGCACATCAAATGTGATGAGGCCAGCGCGATTGCTTGGCCCGCCGAGGAAACCGGAATTCATAAAATCTCTCCGATATCAGCATTGCTGGGCGGGGCTGAAGCAGCGGCTGGTTCATTTTCCAGCAAATGCACCATCACATCGCGGGCAATCGGTGCCGCCACTTGCGCGCCACCGCCGCCATGCTCAATCACCACAGAGATCGCATAGCGCGGGTTTTTGTGCGGTGCATAGCCGACAAATAGCGCGTGGTCACGCAGGCGCCAATCAAGGTCTTTATTGGCAATCACCCCGGTCTCGCGCTCCTCGGTCGAGATGCGGCGCACCTGCACAGTGCCGGTTTTGCCCGACATGCGTTGGTTCTTAATCAACAGACTAGAACTATAGGCGGTGCCCTCGGGCTGGTTGACGGCGCGATATAGGGCGCTCTCAATAATCGCCATATTCTTGGCATCGAGACCAAGCGCGGTGCGCTCAACCGCCTCATCTGGCCCGGCCAAGAGACGCGGGCGCACCAACACGCCCTTATTGGCCAAGGCCGCTGTCATCACGGTTAATTGCAGAGGCGTCGCCAGCAAGAAGCCCTGCCCAATGCCGGTAATCACCGTTTCGCCGCCACGCCAGCCGGTATTATAGCGCGCCCGCTTCCAGTCGCGCCCGGGCACGGTGCCGGTTTTTTCGCCCGATAAATCAAGCCCGGTCTGCATGCCGAGGCCAAAACGGGCGGCCATTTCTTCGATTTTATCAATGCCGATTTTCAGCGCCAAGTCATAGAAATACACATCGCACGAACCGGCCAAAGCACCTTCTAGGTCAATATCGCCATGGCCTTCCTCCAGCCAGCAGTGATATTTCTCATTGCCGTATTCATAATCACCCTTGCAGCTAACTTTGGTTTTCGGGTCGATAATGCCGGCTTCCAACGCCGCCAAAGCGACAATCATTTTGAAGGTCGAGCCGGGCGCGTAAAGCCCCTGCACGGCTTTGTTCAATAGCGGCTTGCGCTCATGCGTCAGCATTTGCCGCCAGCTTTTCATATCAATGCCAGAGGCAAATTGATTGGGGTCGAAAGACGGCGCCGACACCATGCACATAATGTCGCCCGTGCGCACATCCATCACCACCACAGAGCCGCTGCGCTGGCCCAGACGTTTGGTTGCCACGGCCTGCAAATCCGCATCAATGGTCAGTCGGACATCCTCGCCCGCCTCGCCGCCTTCGGCCGATAATTCGCGCACTGTGCGGCCATTGGCATTGACCTCCAAATGGCGGACACCGGCCTCGCCACGCAATTGGTTTTCGTAATCGCGCTCAATCCCCGTCTGGCCGACAGTGTTGGTCACCAGATTGCCAAACTCCTCAATATCGCGGCGGGTCTTTGGGCCGACATAGCCGACAATGTGGGCCACTGCTTGCGGGTGATTATAGACCCGCTTCTCGCCCAATTTCGGCTCGACACCAGCCAGAAACGGCAGCTCTAAATTGACCTTAGCAAAATCCTCCCAAGATAAATCCTTGGCGATGAGGGTTTCGCGAAACCGAGGTTGCCGCAAAATAGCGTTTCGCACGCGGGCTAATTTTTCATCCGACCAGCCGAGCACGCGCTGCAATTCGCGCAAGGTGGCTGGTAAATCCGGCACTTGCTCGCGGACAATGCTCAGGCTCAGCGTGCGGTCATTTTCTGCCAACCATTGGCCATAGCGGTCGATAATGCGACCACGCGGGGCTATAATCGGCGATATTTTCACCCGATTGGCCTCGGCCAATGTCGTATAGGCTTCCGATTGCGAGAGCTGCAAATATTGCAGGCGCCCCAAAATAACCCCGCCGAGCAAGAGCTGAAAGCCGCCGAGCAGCAGGCTGCGGCGTGCGAAGGAGGTTTCTTCGTCGTCGAAGCGCGCCACCTTATGCGCCTCCATATTGGCCGTCATCGGCACTCAGCCAACGAAACGGCAAATTGAACACCGGAAAACTGATAATCGTCGCCACCGCCGACACGCTGGTTAACAACAGCGATGCCTCCAGCGCTGGATGCAGGAGAGACACCAAATAATAGGCGACATAAGTGAGAAAAGTCAGCAGACCAAAAGTCGTCCACACGGTTCTGAATCGGGCATTGAACAAAAACTGCCGCTGGCTGGTGGCCAGCATGTAAAACACGCAAAACAAAAGCACCCAAAAGCCGATAGGCGTCTCACTGGTGAGGTCTTTCAAAAGCCCCAGCGCGACCAGCCAAATCAGCGCCGGATAGGCGTCAAACACCCGCGCCAGAAAAAATATCGGCACAAAGAAAATACCAATATCCATCACCGTCAGCCAATAATTGCCCAGCGGCGCATGCTCGAACACAATCAGCAGCAAAATCGCCAGCACGCAAATCAATAGCGTGCTGATATTGCGGGCCGGGTTTTGGGTAAAAATACTCATCGCGCCACACCCTCGGGTGACGGTGCAGGCAGGTTCGGGGCCAGCACCATACGCACATGCATTAGCTGGTCGATATTATCATTAAGCGCGACATAGGCGTCGCCTTGCGCGTCAAACGCCACCACCCCGACCGGCAGACCCAGCGGCATATTACCACCATCGCCAGAGGTAATGACTTTTTCGCCTTCTTGCAGAACCGCTTTGCGCGGCAAGAAATTGAGCACCGGATCGCGCGTATTGCGGCCTGACATTATGGCCCGCACATTGCTCGACACGGCGATGATTGGGATATGACTGTTAAAGTCAGTGACCAATAATATCCGGCTGGTTGATGAGCCGACCGAGATCAGACGCCCCACCAAACCGCTATCGCCCATCACCGCCTGCCCGACCGTCAGGCCTTGGCGCGAGCCACTATTGGCGACCAGTGTTTTGACAAACGGGCTACGCAGATCGGCGACCACACGAGCGCCGACAATGTCCGTGTCGGGTTCTTTGGGCAAAGACAACAGGCGGCGATATTGCTCCATCAGCGCTTTATCGCGCAAGGCGTTTTCCACCGCCTGCCGCATTGCTTGGTTTTCCATTTTCAAGCGTTGATTTTCTTCGCTGAGTGTCGACAGATTGGACATCCAATCAGAGACATCGCGCACCCGGTCAACCGGCCACGACACCACTTCAATCACCGGCAGCAGAAAATCGAGGCTTTTTTGGCGTAGATTGATAATACGCGGGTCGTCATTGGGCAGAGCAAACAGCATCAGGGCCGCAACAAGCGCGCAAATAAGAGCTATCCCTGTGCCGTTTAGAAGTCTTTGCTCACCCTTGCGTGTCCTGAAATCCGCCAATTGACGCCTCTTTTATGTGCGTCCTCTAATACGCCGCCGAAAGAACATGTTTCATGGTCTTAATGTGCTCGAGCGCGCGCCCCGTGCCCAATGCCACGCATGACAAGGCTTCATCGGCAATCGATACAGGAAGCCCTGTGGCCTCGCGCAGGCTGGCATCTAGATTGTGCAACAAAGCCCCGCCACCGGTCATGATAATGCCCTTATCGACAATATCAGCAGCCAGTTCTGGCGGCGTTGCCTCAAGCGCTACTTTCACCCCTTCGATAATCGCACCGACGGGCTCAGCTAGGCTTTCGGCCACTTCACGCTGGGTGATGCTGACCTCGCGCGGCACGCCATTCATCAGGTCGCGGCCTTTGATTTTCACAATATCGCCTTCCGTACCCGGTTCCATCAGGGCTGAGCCGACTTCTTTTTTCAGTCGTTCAGCCGAAGACTCGCCGAGCAGCAGATTATGATTGCGGCGAATATGCGCGATAATCGCTTCGTCCATTTTGTCGCCACCGACGCGCACTGAACGCGAATAGACAATGCCGCCGAGAGACAGCACCGCCACTTCCGTGGTGCCCCCGCCAATATCAACAACCATCGACCCGGTTGGCTCGGTTACCGGTAGGCCGGCACCGATGGCCGCCGCCATTGGTTCCTCGATGAGGAACACGCGGCGGGCACCGGCTGACATGGCGCTTTCTTGAATGGCGCGACGCTCAACCGCTGTCGCCCCGGATGGTACGCAGACGACAATCTGCGGGTGGGCGAAGGAGCGGCGATTATGCACTTTACGAATAAAGTGCTTAATCATTTCCTCGGTCACGTCAAAGTCAGCAATCACACCGTCGCGCATCGGACGGATGGCCTTGATGTTGCCTGGCGTGCGGCCAAGCATCATTTTTGCCTCATCGCCGACAGCGAGAACCCGATTGCGCCCATTGGCTTCAAAAATCGCCACCACGGAAGGCTCGTTCAACACGATGCCACGGCCTTTGACATAGACCAGCGTGTTGGCTGTCCCGAGATCAATGGCCATATCCGCCGAAAACATTGCTAGCAAACTGTTAAGCATAATTTTTCCTATCTTTTATCAGGCCGACATTGAGTCGGGCGCCTGCTTTTCCCTTTTGACCAGCAATTTATTCAAAGCGCTAATATAGGCGCGGGCCGAGGCGACCATGGTGTCGGTATCGGCGCCACGACCGGTGACGGTTTTGCCGTTTTCTTCCAACCGCACGCTGACTTCGGCTTGCGCGTCGGTGCCTTCGGTGACGGCGTGCACTTGGTAGAGTTGCAACACAGCCTCATGCGGGAACAGCGCTTTAATGGCGTTGAAAATCGCATCCACAGGGCCATCGCCAGTGCTTTCAATGTCTGACACTTGGTCATCGACACTCAAGCTCAGCGTGGCTTTTTGCGGCCCTTCCGAGCCTGCCACAACGGTCAATGACATCAGCTTGATGGTATCGACGCCTTTGGCGACCTCGTCATCCACCAACGCCACAATGTCATCGTCAAACACATGCTTTTTGCGGTCGGCCAAATCTTTGAAGCGGCCAAAGGCTTCCTGCAACTGATTGTCACCCAACTCATAACCGAGAGATTTAATCTTCTCACGGAAGGCATGGCGACCAGAGTGCTTGCCCATGACCAGAGATGTCTGCGAAATGCCGACGCTTTCCGGCGTCATGATCTCATAGGTCTGGTTGTTTTTCAGCATCCCATCTTGGTGGATACCGCTTTCATGGGCGAAGGCGTTTTGTCCAACAATCGCTTTATTATACTGCACTGGAAACGCGGTAACAGCAGATACCAGTTTCGAGGCCCGCGCCAACATGGTGGTTTCGATGCCGGTCCATTGTGGCATCAAATCGGCACGCACATTCAGCGCCATGACGATTTCTTCCAGCGCCGCATTACCGGCGCGCTCGCCCAGACCATTAATCGTGCACTCAATTTGGCGGGCACCGGCGCGCACACCAGCCAGCGAGTTAGCCACCGCCAGCCCCAAATCATTGTGGCAATGGGTTGAGATAATCGCTTTGTCGATATTCGGCACACGCTCGCGCAACATGCTGATAATCTCGAAATATTCCTGCGGCATGGTGTAGCCCACCGTGTCGGGAATATTCACCGTGGTGGCACCGGCTTTAATCGCTGTCTCCACCGTGGCGCACAGAAAGTCACGATCGGTGCGGGTGGCGTCTTCCGGCGACCACTCGACATTATCGGTGTAATTGCGTGCATGGCTGACAGAAAACGCAACCGCTTCCATCACATCATCCGGCTCCATTTGCAGCTTGTGCTTCATATGCACCGGACTGGTCGAAATGAAGGTATGGATACGCGGGTTTTTGGCGTGTTTCAGCGCCTCGCCCGCACGGTCAATATCCTTCTCACCGGCCCGCGCCAAGCCGCAGATTTGTGCGTCTTTGACCCGTTTGGCAACTTCCGTAACGCTTTCAAAATCGCCGTTTGAGGCAATCGGGAAACCGGCTTCGATAATATCGACGCCCATCGTGTCCAGCAATTCAGCGACTTGCAGCTTTTCTTCCAAGGTCATGGAGGCGCCAGGCGATTGCTCGCCGTCACGCAAAGTGGTGTCAAATATGAAGATGTGATCTTCTTTTGATCCTGTGTTTTTATTCTCTTG
>JAHEIG010000042.1 GCA_024639515.1 Rhodobiaceae bacterium
GACCCTGACCATTGGCGTCTATGACACATGGGTGGTGCGCGGCAATCTTGCGGGCGCGGCGCAAATGGCGCTGATGCTGCTCGGCTTTATGGCGCTACTTATTGCGCTGGAACGCACCCAAAGACGCCACGGCACCTATCACCGCCGCGCCGGGCGCCAACGCAGCCTGCCGCGGTTTACCTTATCACCGAGCCAGCAAGCATTGGCTTTGCTGACCTGTCTGCTGCCAGTGCTGCTCGGCTTTGCGCTGCCCATCGCGCTTTTGGGCTATCACGCGTTGGATGGTCTGGTGCCACGCGGTTTTGCGTCGGCCATGGTTAATTCGGCTGGTCTGGCGCTGGCCGCCGCCTTCCTGACCTGTGTGGCGGGGCTGTTTTTGGCCTATGGCGCGCGCAGCGATAAGGGCCGTTTCATGCGTTACCTGGCGCAAGCCTCGGCGTTGGGCTATGCCGTGCCCGGCACGGTGCTGGCCATTGGTGTGATGCTGGTGTTGGGGCGTCTCGGCGACATGAGCGGCGGCGGGCTGATCCTCAGCGGCACGGTTTTTGCGCTGTTATTTGCTTATGTCGTGCGCTTTCTATCGCTGGCCTATAGCACGCTGGAAGCCGGTTTTGGCCGCGTCTCACCGGCTATGGATATGGCGGCACGCAGTCTGGGCGCCGCCCGCAGGGACACCCTCATGCGGGTGCATATCCCGCTCATGCGCGCGCCGCTGATCAGTGCCGCGCTGCTGGTGTTTGTCGATGTGATGAAAGAATTACCGGCAACGCTGATTTTGCGCCCCTTCGACTTCGAGACCCTGGCCAGTCAGGTTTATACCTATGCCTCGCTCGGCCAAATTGAAGATGCCGCCCTGCCCGCGCTGGCTATCGTCGCCGTCGGGTTAATCCCCGTGGCCTTGAGCTTGACGCTGATTGATCGGGCCAAACGCAACGCCACACATGGCGGCTAAGCGGCTTACGACGTCTCGTTAAACAATTCGCGGCCAATTAACATGCGGCGGATTTCTGACGTTCCGGCGCCGATTTCTGCCAGCTTGGCATCGCGCAAATAACGCCCGACAGGGTTGTCATTCACATAGCCATTGCCGCCCATTAATTGGATGGCATCAAGCGCCACTTGGGTGGCGTTTTCAGCCGCGAACAAAATCGCGGCGGCGGCATCTTTGCGGGTCGTCTCGCCACGATCGCAGGCTTGGGTGACGGCGTAAACATAGGCCCGCGAGGCACTGAGGCGGGTGTACATATCGGCAATTTTGCCTTGTATCAATTGGAAGGTGCCGATGGATTCGCCAAATTGCTCGCGCTGATGGACATAGGGCATCACCGTATCGAGGCAAGCCTGCATAATACCAACCGGCCACGCGGCCAGCACGGCGCGCTCATAATCCAGCCCGCTCATCAGCACTTCGACACCGCGATTAAGCGGCCCCATAACATTTTCTGCTGGCACGTGGCAGTCTTCAAACACCAACTCGCCGGTTTCAGACCCGCGATGGCCAAGTTTGTCGAGCTTCTGGGCACAAGAAAAACCTTTGAAATCTTTTTCAATCAAGAAGGCGGTGATGCCGCGCGAATTGGCTTCCGGCTCGGTTTTGGCATAGACCACCAGCACATCGGCAGATGGCCCATTGGTAATCCAAAACTTGCCGCCATTCAGCACATAGTCGTCGCCTTTTTTCTCGGCCCGCAAGCGCATCGATACAACATCTGAACCAGCCCCGGTCTCAGACATCGCCAGCGCGCCCAAATGCTGGCCTGATACCAGCTTCGGCAAATAGCGTTGCTTTTGCTCCTCATTGGCCCAACGGAAAATCTGATTGATGCACAAATTACTATGCGCCCCATAAGATAAGCCCACGGAGGCCGAAGCACGGCTTAGTTCTTCCACCGCAATGGCCTGCGCCGTATAGCCCATGGCGACGCCGCCATATTCTTCGGACACGGTCAGACCATGCATGCCCAGCTCGCCCAAGGGCTGCCACAAATCGCGTGGGAAAGTGTCGGTGCGGTCAATCTCATCGGCGCGCGGCAATAGCTTGTCATCGACAAAGCGGCGCACGCTATCGCGCATCATGTCGATGTCATCACCGAGATTGAATTGCAACATTGGGTAGCTGTTGGAAAGCATGGCAAAAGCCTTGTTGTGTTTAAGAAGAAAAAAAAGGGCCGCCCTTTGCCGCGCAAACGGCAAAAAGCGGCCCAATTAATTACTCGGCTGCGTAACCAAGGACGGCTTTGGTTTCGAGGAAGTCCTCAAACCCCAGCTCGCCCCATTCGCGGCCATTGCCCGACTGCTTGTAGCCACCAAATGGCGCATTCAAGTCAGGGCCAGCACCGTTCAAATGCACATTACCCGTGCGCAGGCGAGACGCCACGTCACGCGCATGGTGAATGTCGCCTGATTGCACATAACCCGACAGGCCATAGACCGTGTCATTGGCAATGGCGATGGCTTCTTCTTCGTTTTCATATTTCAGAATCGACAGAACAGGGCCAAACACTTCTTCGCGTGCAATTGTCATGTCATTGGTCACATTGGCAAAAATCGTTGGTTTCACATAATAGCCAGCGTTCAAGCCATCTGGCTTGCCCGGGCCACCGCAAACCAGTTCAGTGCCTTCATCAATGGCTGTTTCAATCAGACCTTGAATTTTGTTGAACTGCATTTCGCTGACAACAGGGCCAATGGTTGTGCCATCTTCGGTCGGGTCACCGACTTTCACCTGCGCGGCGGCAGATTTGGCAATTTCGACAACTTCGTCATGTCGCGACGCCGGTACCAACATACGAGTCGGGGCGTTGCAAGACTGACCAGAATTCATAAAGCAGCTCTGCACACCCTGTGCCACGGCTTCGTTGAAGTCGGCATCGTCGAGAATAATATTGGCTGATTTGCCGCCCAGCTCTTGCGCCACGCGCTTGACTGTATCGGCAGATGATTTGGCCACCATAATGCCCGCACGGGTTGAGCCGGTGAACGACATCATATCAATATCTGGGTGGCGTGACATCACATCACCGACATTCAGGCCGTCGCCATTGACCAAGTTAAACACACCAGCCGGCACGCCCGCTTCGTCGAGAATTTCAGCGAATAGTGCGGCATTCAGCGGCGCCACTTCAGATGGCTTGAGCACCATGGTGCAACCAGCCGCAAGGGCTGGAGCCACTTTACATGCGATCTGGTTGATCGGCCAATTCCATGGCGTAATCAGGCCACAAACACCGACCGGCTCACGCACAATCATTGTTGCGCCTTTGGTTTTCTGCCACTCAAAATTGGCCAGAATTTCGCGCGCTGTGCTCAAATGCGCGATGCCCATAGCGGCTTGCGCGGCACTTGAAAGCCAAGCTGGTGCACCCATTTCGGCGGTAATGGTTTCGGCCACTTCACCAATGCGTTTTTGGTACACACCGATAATCGTATCTAGCAAATCAAGGCGTTCTTGCACGCTTGTTTGCGAAAACGTTTCAAAGGCTTTTTTCGCAGCGGCGACCGCATTGTTCACATCGGTTTCATTGCCCATCATAATCTGCCCAATGACTTGCTCATTGGCTGGATTAATGACGTCAAAAGGCTGAGGATCAGTTGGCTCGACCCACGCGCCATCGATATAAAACTTTAGACAATTTTCCATTTGTATCTCCCTTATGTTGGAAGCCTATGAAAGCAGATTTACCGCCTTAATCAAGCGGAATCGTTACTTTCGTCGGGCGGTTTGGCAAAAAAATCAGGCCGCTTGATCGTCAAGCTGTTGGCGCAAATTATGCGTATGCGCCTGTAAATACTGCGACAGCGTCTGGGCTGGTAAATGCGGCTCTAATTGCTCGAATGGGATGACATCGCCAATCACCAGCTTCAAAGTGGTGCCAATGCGCCGTTTGACTTCTTGGAAAATCAACGCCACCCGCAAATTATAGTGGATATGGCTAGCCCATTGAAACAGCCGCGAGTTTTGCCCGTCAAAATAGACCGGCAAGACGCGGGCTTGTGAGCGCCGCACCAACTGACCGACCAGCGGTGCCCATGGCGCGTCGACGGCTTGTTTTTCATAAATTTTGCCGGTCGTTGAAATGGCACCGGCCGGAAACACAATCACCACACCGCCAGCGTCGAGCAATTCGCGCGCTTCGCGGCGTGAGCGCAAATTGGTCCGTAAGGCTTCGGCACTTGGCTCAAAATCAATCGGTAAAACATGCTCGGCCATCTCCTCGGCGCGGCATAGAACCGAATTAATCAAAATTTTGAAATCCGAACGTTGTTGCGCCACCAGCCAGCAAATCGCAATGCCGTCCAAAACCCCATAAGGGTGATTGGCAACCACCACCAGCGGCCCTGTTTTCGGCACCACATCCGGCTGATTGCCGTAAAATTTGAGGGTCAAGCGTAAACGCTTCAGCACCTCGTGCCAAAAAACCGTGACCGGCAAACCTTCGCGGCGATATTCCTCATATAGCCGTTTCAAATAGGGTTGCCCGCTGGCCAGCTCAATGGCGCGGATCAGCAGTATGCGCGGCAGAGAATGGGCGCGGTCGGCGTAACTAAACTCGTCAATCAACAACACTCGCCTCCTTTGCTTCCGATTAGCGCGGCCCGTCTATGACAGAGCTTTTTGAATCTCGCAGGCCAGCAGCCAGATGCGGTCGCGGCCCCAGCACGAGAAAACCTCCTCGCCATCTTCGTTCAGCAAGCGATAACTCGGCACACCCCACAGACCGGCACCAGTCATCGCCAGACGGTTTTCTTCAATCTCATCGCGCCAGTCTTCGGTGTCGAGAACGTCTTGCATGTCGTCCCATTTAAGGCCGGCGCGTGCGAGCACTTTGCGTAGCCCATCATCGGAGCCGACATCAACAGCTTCAGACCACGCCATTTCACAAAAAGCCTTGATCACCGCCATGCCTTTGCCTTGCGCATTGGCTTTTGGGAAAAGCGAATAAACCCGCTCAACCGGTTTGCCGACAGGATCGAAGATATTACCAAATGACACACCAACGCGGTCAGCCTCGCGTTTGGTGTCGCTCATAATGTAAAACCGTTTATTCATTGGCACCGGCAAACCGCGCATCACCATTGGCAAAACCGGCCGCACTTTCAGAGTGATAGGATAGTGATTGGGCAAATCCATCGTTTCAGCAATCGCCACATGGGTGTAGGGGCTACGCGCCGAAGGGAAAAACTCGACGGTTAACCGCCCCGTCGCTGGCTTGGTCATAAACCCCGGGCGATCCTGGAAGCGCGTCACCACCTGATGATTGGCTTGGCGCAAATTGGCCTTTTCCAGACGCGCCTCAAGATAAGGCAGGCGATCAACCCCCCAATACCAATCGCCGCCATAATGCACCGCCGCGCCGAGATAATGGCCAAGGGCCTCTCGCTTTTTGGTGCCGGCGTCAAACATCTCGTCAGAGACTTGCTGGCTGACTAGCGACATATTCGACAGCGCCTGTTTATCTTCGGCCCAATAAGCCGCGCTGATTTCGGCAATCGAGTTGATAAGATTGCTCGAGCCCGCCATCGCCCGACGGGCCAGAGACAAAATCTCATCGGATGGCTGACGCCCAATATTGGTGAAGGTCAGCTTGTGATAGGGGGCAATTTTCGCCGCATCACGGCGCGAATAATTGATTAAGTCGTCGCGCTCAGGGGCCACATCATCGGCCGGTGTATCGACCAGGTGAATTCTCACTTCGACATTATAGGCGGCCTGAAAGTCTACCAGCACTTGCGCCATCAAATGGCTATACGGGTCATCGACTTGGTGAAAGTAATGCACTTCATGCGGAGATCGGGTGATTTTCCGCTTCGCATCAGCAACGCCATATTTAAATTTCTTGAGACCCGCGCTCGTCATCACGCGGGCTGCGAGTGTTGCGATTTTTACCACAATTTATCCTCTCATGCCCTTACATACATGTACCATCATCTACCGCGCCTCTGCGACGATGCAAATTTAGTGCAGTTTCAACCTTTTTAAGCTGCTTCGCAATGCGAAAGCCCTTTGAAATCCAGCGAAACCCGATTTTTCCATCTATTTGTCCAAAAATAAAAATGACGGATGCGTCATTTTTTTCTTTACAGGGCCAGTATGACATATCAATATATTAAATAGTATCACGCTGATTCTGATATCAGACTCGAAATCGCAGGGAGAGCGAGCGGGGCACGCGGCGCAAACGACCTTATTTCGTAAGAAAACTTTGTATAGCCAGTATGCGTTGCCCCGCTTTTTCTTCTTCATACTCAGCCATCGCACCAACGCCCCATACAGGGCCGGGCCACGCCGCATCACCTTGGTGTCGGGCAATGATATGGACATGCAATTGGCGCACCATATTGCCGAGGCTGGCGACATTCATTTTATCGGCTTCCGCCAAATGGCTTAAGGCTTTTGAACAGCGCATCGACATATCGAATAATGTGGCTTGCGCGGTTTCGGGTAAATCGTGCCACTCCACCGCCCCGTCGATTTTCGGTACCAAGACCAACCACCAATAGCGGCTGTCGCGCATCAGACGAATATCAATCCCGTCTATCTGCGCCACCGCGCGAGTGTCTTTTTCAAGCTGCGGGTCGAGGGTGAAACCAGACACGGCGCGGCCTAGCCAAGAGCCGTGTCG
>JAHEIG010000049.1 GCA_024639515.1 Rhodobiaceae bacterium
GCATGATGTGTTTGTGCATCATTCGACGCTGCGTCGTGGTGGGCATGACACGCTTTATCCCGGAGCTCGGGTCAAAGGCACAGTGGTCGAACGCGAACAAGGATTACAGGCCGATAGTATTGTCGCGGTTGATAACTCTAACGCTCAAATGCCGCAAACATCGACACACCCAACAACGCTTCTCGCCAGTATTGAGAATGTCAGCGACTTAAAAAAAGCGCATGTGAAATGGTTTAACCGCATTCGTGGTTTTGGCTTTGTCAATGTCGAGGGCGGCGAAGAGGATATTTTCGTACATATGGAAGTGCTGCGTCAGTCAGGTATTGATGCGCTGGTGCCCGGGCAATATGTCATGGTGTCTTATGGTACCGGCCCGAAGGGGTTGATGGCGAAAGAAGTGCGTCGCATTGATGTAGGGGAAAAATGGTATCGCAACAGGCTGACGAGCCAGCAAGCTAGACAGACCCATCATCGGGTGCCGAGGCTTCAGAGCTTGCTGAACCCAGCACTACAGACGAAGATGACAATGCTGCAGAGGACAATACAGACGCCACGTCCTCTTAGGTGGGTGACGGTTTGATACGATTCTAATTGCCGCGCTGGCTTGCTTATGGCACTCATTAATGGTCATGAGTTGCGAGCGGGGACGAGCGATGTCTGAAAAATCGTCTGAACAAACGACGGCACCAGCCGTGTCGGAAGCCGATGCTGTGGTTGATGGCATCGCGCTCAACCCGCCGCCACGGTTTCGCCAGAGCGTCAGGCGCGGGCCGTTTACCACCCATAATGGGCCATGGTTCCATTGGGCCGATAGCGACAGCTTCCGGCAGGGCGTGCGCTTGTTGCCGCGCCACTGCAATAGTCGCGGCATTGTGCATGGCGGCTTTTTGTGCAGCTTTGCCGATGGGCTGGCGGCGACGTCTGTTTTTCGCGCGCTGGATCGCTCATCTGTGACCATTAAGCTGAATACGGAATTTCTCAAAAGCGCCAAATCCGGCGATTGGCTGCAAGGCACTGGGCGCGTGGTGAGTGCCACCCGCAATACGGCTTTTGTCGAGGCCGAGGCATGGGTCGGCGAGGGCGACGACCAGCCCAGTGAGCTGGTTTTCTTTGCCAATGCGATGTTTCGCTTGCGTGATTAGACGGCTTTTTGTGGCGTTGTCAGGAAATTCGATAAAATCGAAACTTCACCTTGAAACCATCGGCGTTTTCATTTAAGCAGATGCTCAGTCGGGGCTTGGCGCAGTCTGGTAGCGCACCTGGTTTGGGACCAGGGGGTCGCAGGTTCGAATCCTGCAGCCCCGACCAATGTTTACTTTTGTTCGTTTTGTTTGGTGACCGCAGTAAACAGCCGTTTTTAAAAAAATCAGCGATAAATGACACTTCAGTCGAGTGGACTGGCGTGTATAAAAATCGACGGAATTATGCCAATTCATTTGAGATTGGCGTAATCAACAATATCTATCGCCTGCTTTAATGCTGCTATTCCCTATATTTGCCCGCAATTGCCGGAGGCGCAAAAAGAAGCGCTGAGATATGGTGTCAAAGTGCCATTGGTGATGACCAATGTTCTGCTCGATAACGGGCGGGCTTTTGAAAAGCTTGACACCATGCAAATCCAATGCCCGGATGATCCTTATGTTTTGGTAACCGTGCCGCCGCCGACAACCACTGGCGGGTACAAGCCGGTTGAAAACGCTGAAAGCCCAATGGTTGTCTATATGCTTGGTGCGCCTACCGTAGAACCCGAGGAGGATGAAACGGCTCGTGACTTGCTTTTGCGTGCGCGCCATGAAGTCTATGCAACAGATTTCGACACTTATGAGCTGCAAGTTCGCGAGCAGTTTCACGCATTGCTTGGTCACCATGGGTTTAATCACCAAACCGATATAAAGGCCATTACGGTTAATCGCTGGGCCCATGGATATAGCTATGATTATCTCGCTCTTGATGACCCGAAATGGGCACAAGGGCAGGCGCCGCACGAAATAGGCAGGCAGCAATTCGGGAGAATTTCTATTGCCAATTCGGATTCTGAAGCGCGTGCCTATCTTGATGCTGCTATTGACGCTGGATGGCGGGTTGTCGCAGAACAGACACATTGACCGGCCGCTGGATGAGGCGCGCAAACAAATAATTTTGCCATAAAGATTGATATAAATATTTACGCGGCAAGGCTGATTTTTGTCTTAATTCCGACAAAGTTTCGCCCTATAAAGAAGTCTCATTACGTTATTCGTCAGTAAAGGACCTGTTTCATGATTACCCATCTTAATAAACCTGCTTTTTTCATTGCCTGTTCATTGGTCTTTTCGACTGCGGCGATTGCCGGTGGCATCGAGCGCGGCTCATCAGCGCCGGTAGCACCCTTGGCACCGGCAAGCGCCACACCCGTCGCTTCAAGCCCAGCACCAGCCGCCACACCAGCGCGTGCAGCGGCGTCGGCTGCCACACTCACCACACCGGCAAATTACACCCGCACCGTTTGGGTCTCTCGCTCTTTCGTGCGTCCTGCCCAATAAACCCCATCAGGCGGCCTAAGCCGTCCTTAGCTTGTCAAAGCACGCCCAAAACTTTACTGTTTTGGGCGTAGGCTTTTGCGCGGTTTCACGCGTGAAGGCGGGCAACCAACAAATCTAAAGCAGGGGGGGTGTTTATGATTTTATTAGTGCTTGGATGTATCTTATTTCTCGCCAGTCATTTGGTGTCATTCGCGCGTGTCGGTATTGAGGCGCGAGTCGGGCATAATGGTTATATGGGGCTGATCACGCTCGGCTCGATACTCAGCATTGTGATGATTGTGTTCGGCTACCGGCAGATGGAGGCCAGCGCGCTCTGGGCGCCGATGGCCTCGTCTTATCAGCTGACGCTTTATCTGATGCCGATTGCCACCATCCTCTTGGTGGCTGGCAATATGCCGTGCAATATCTCGCGCGTTGTACCGCATTCTATGTTGACCGGCATTATCTTGTGGGCGGCGCTGCATTTGCTGGGCAATGGTGATGTCGCTTCGACGATTATTTTCGTGACCTTTGGCGGCTACGCGATTTACCGCCGCTTCACTTTGGCGCCGAAAGTTATGGTGCAAA
This sequence comes from Rhodobiaceae bacterium, assembly GCA_024639515.1. Lineage (GTDB taxonomy): Bacteria > Pseudomonadota > Alphaproteobacteria > RS24 > RS24 > JAHEGN01. Next base: position 3,090 of record JAHEIG010000049.1, read on the forward strand.
AACCCGTCTATATGGATGCGCTGGCTGTGATTATCGGCCTTGCAGTCTATGCCGGCATGCTGCGCTTCCACGAAACCCTCAGCGGCGTCCCCATCGCTTACTAGACCTTGCCTCAAAACGACAACGGCACACTCGGGTGAGTGTGCCGCTGGTTTTTTACTGGATGATCGTGTCGGTTTAGTCGACGTGGGTGATCATCGTGTTTTGTTCTTTGCGCACTTTTTTCATTGGCAGCAACCAATCGGCGCTGGCATCGCGATAGCCGAGCGGCAGCAGCACGACCGAGCGCAGGCCGCGTTCGGTGAGGCTGAGAATTTCGTCAACATGCGGCGGGCTGAAGCCTTCCATTGGCGTGCTGTCGACTTCTTGTTCGGCGGCAGCGACCAGGGCGACACCCAAAGCAATATAGGCTTGGCGCGCGGCGTGGGCGTAATTGACCTCGGCGTCGCGCGGCAGGTAATTGGCCTTCAGATTATCGTAATAGGTGTTGATCAATGGCAGTTCACCGCGTTCTTGGGTCATCAAATCGACCACTTCGTCGATGCGCTCATCGGTGTAATTGTCCCAAGCGGCGAACACCAACAGGTGCGAGCCTTCGGTAATCGGTGTTTGGTCGGAAGCAGCTTTTTGAATGAGCTGTAGCTTGTCTTTATTGGTGACGACAATGACCTCAAAAGGCTGGGTGCCGCTCGACGTCGGGGCCATGCGAATGGCTTCCAAAATAGCGTCGAGTTTTTCTTGCGGTAGGGATTTTGTCGGATCCATTTTTTTGGTGGCATAACGCCAGTTGAGTTGCTCGATCAGTGTCCTATTAGTCATCATAAATTCCGATTGGTTGTCATTTGCAAAAAGCGGTATACATTTGTTACTGGATATATATTCAATACTAATTGGTACGACAAGAGGGAACAGCTTTGTCCCTCGGTTACATAAAGGGAACTGTTATGCCAGAAGATGCTCAATGCTCGGAATGCTCGCGGATTAACGGCGTGTTGTCGCGGGTTGGCGACCGCTGGAGTGTGCTGGTGGTGATTTCGCTATCGCAATATGAAACCCTGCGCTTCAACGAATTGAAGCGACACCTCGGCATATCGCAAAGAATGCTCAGCCTGACTTTGCGCGAATTGGAACGCGACGGGCTAGTCAATCGTACCTATTACGCGACCATTCCGCCCAAGGTGGAATACCGGCTGAGCGAAATGGGCGAGTCGTTTCGCGAACCAGTGATGGCACTTGGACAATGGGCGCTCGACAACCTCACCGCCATTGACGCGGCGCGCGAAGCCTATGACAGCGAAAAGCAACAAGCCAAAGCTGTCTAGCTTACCCCTCTGTGAGCAAATCGTCTTTCAGGTGTCGGCCAGCAGCGAAGTAGTGGGCGGCGGCCCAGAGATTGAACAAAGAGCAGACCAGAAGGGCATAGCGCAGGCTTTCATTGCCAAAGTGATTGCTTAGCAAATCTGACAGCAGGCCTACCATTTGGGGGCCAAGGCCGAGGCCAATAATGTTGATGATGAACAGCAGAATGCCGGCGGCGACGGCGCGCATACGCAGCGCTGAGATGCCTTGGGTTTGGCTAAAAGTGGTGGCTTGATAGAAATTCCCCAATAGAACGGGCAGCGCCATTGCCAAGAGTGAGGTGGTGCTGTTGGTGGCTAGAAACGCAAACATCATCAGCGGCGTGGCGAGAATAAGGGCAATGGCGGTAACCCAGAGATACCATTTCGGGTCTTTGGAGCCGAACCTATCGGCCAAGTACCCTCCCAGCGCGATGCCGACCCCGCCCGCGACGCCGAGGACCAGACCAAACCATGTGCCTATTTCACCAGTGCCCATTCCAAACGAGCGGATTAAAAACGCCGGCGCCCATGTCACAAAGCCATAGCCCACGAAAGCCGACAGAGCTGCCGCAAAGCTCATATGGCGGAATGATTGCTTTCTCCAGAGATAGTTTAAGGTCTCACTGACGCTTGGCTGCTCGCCGCTATCGACCATATTCTCGGACAAGCCGCGCTTTGGCTCAGCCATTGTGAAGCGAATTACCAGCGCCAGTAAAACGCCAGGCAGCCCAACTACAAAAAAGGCCATGCGCCAGCCGAAAAATTCATTAATCCAGCCGCCGGCAAACAGACCAAACATGATTCCGAAAGGGATTCCCAATGAGTAAATTCCTAGCGCAGTGGCTCGCTGTTCGGCCGGATAGTAGTCGGCAATAATTGAATGAGCTGGAGGTGAGCAACCGGCTTCGCCGATACCGACGCCGATGCGCGCGGCCAGCAAGTGCCAGAAATTCTGCGCAAGCCCGGAAATTGCAGTGAATCCGCTCCAAATAGCCAGGGCACCGGCAATCAAATTGCGTCGGTTGGCCCGGTCGGCAAAGCGGGCAATCGGAATGCCCAAAGTGGCGTAGAACATGGCGAAAGCAAAACCGGTCAACATCCCCATCGCAGTGTCGGAAAGGCCGAGGTCTGTCTTAATTGGATTTAGCAAAATCGACAGGATTTGACGGTCAATGAAATTGAATGTGTAGACCACGACTAAAATGGCCAGCGCGTAATTCCTTGCTTTAATAGATTTTTCACCGTCGGAGGTGGTGACAGACATGCTAAGTCGCCTTTCTGAAAAGTTATCTTGAGCCCTCGATTGAGCTTTCTCAAATTAGCTCACGGGATTTAATTCCAATATTATTTCAGATGAGCATTCTTTGACCTGATATTCAATCTATAAGGATCACTAACATTGCCTAATAGGTTTCAACCAAACAAATAATTGTCAAGCTTTACGTAGGTGAAAATACTGTCTAGTCTTTTTTTTTTGGGAGATTAAAAATGAAATTAGATTTTGCTACAACCGCTTTACTTTCTAATATGGCGCTCAATGAGGTTCCAGAGATGCATACCTTGAGTGCAAGTGACGCCCGTGAAATGTTTTCGGAAATATATCGTTCAATGCCCGACGGACCATCAAGCATAAATTCACAGGACATATTAATTGGAGTTGATGACGGTGAAATTCGTGGCAGAATACTCACTCCATCCGGCGATGCCTCTTCGGTACTTGTCTATTATCATGGCGGCGGATGGGTAATTGGAAACATTGATGATTACGATGCGGTAGGGAGGTACCTTGCCGAAAAATGGAATTCAATTGTTGTTATGGTAGAATATCGAAAGAGCCCTGAATATAAATATCCTGTGCCTTTGGAAGATTGCTATGCAGCACTTAATTGGGTTGAAAATAATCGAAAAGAAATAGGAGCAGCAGACCTGCCACTAATTGTGGCAGGTGATAGCGCTGGAGGCAATTTGGCTGCAGTAGTTGCCCGACTATCTGCCGCTCAGAATGGGCCGACAATTGAGCTACAAATTTTAATTTATCCAGTAACCGATGGCCGCCTCGAGTCCGACAGCCTTTCCCACGATGATAAACAGCTTTTTTTAACCACAAATTTAATGACGCATTTCTGGGATCAGTACGCTGGGTCTGA
>JAHEIG010000060.1 GCA_024639515.1 Rhodobiaceae bacterium
CGCCCCTTAACTTTTATCTTCGGCCACCCATGCCAAAAAAGGCTTGGATGGTGGAGGGAGTTGGATTCGAACCAACGTAGGCATAGCCAACGGGTTTACAGCCCGTCTCCTTTAGCCACTCGGACATCCCTCCGCCCAAGTTCTAGAACCCTGCTCAACACATGATTCTAAACACAAAACACAAGCGCAAAACCCCGCCCACAACAGCTAATCTATGATTAAATCAGCGACCGCGGCGAGTTGTTGCACATCAATGTCGAAGTCCTTATAAGGTGTTGCATGAGCAAGCGCAAGCCTAACTATCAGCAAAATAGACGAAAAAATCCTTCCGCCGCCGGTCATCCGGTGCTTTATGGCCAACACGCAGTGCGTGCAGCGCTGTCAAATCCCAAACGACAGCTTATTCGCCTATATGCTTCGCAGAACGCGGCCCGCGATTTGGAAGCCGATATGCCGGATTTTCAAAACCGGCTTAATCTCCCGATGAAAATTGTCGAGCACGACAAATTAAACGCGCTGGTGGCCGCCGATGCGGTGCATCAAGGGTTGGTTTTGGAAACCGAAGCCCTGACCCCGCTGACGCTTGACGGGCTGATTGCCCAAGGTGGTTTAATTATTGTGCTCGACCAAGTCAGCGACCCGCGCAATGTCGGAGCGATTTTGCGCGCCGCTGCGGTATTTGGCGCCAGCGGCATTGTCATGACGCGCCATAACAGCCCGCCGGCCATGGGCAGCTTGGCCAAAACCGCCTCAGGGGCTTTGGAAATCATCCCGATGGTAGAAGTCACCAATTTGGCGCGCGCTCTGCGTGAGTTGCAAAAGGCCGGATATTTGACCGTCGGCCTCGACGAAACCGGCACTGATTTAATTGATGATGTGTCGCGCGATGGCCCATTGGCCTGCGTGATGGGGGCGGAAGGCAGTGGCCTGCGTCGGCTGACTCGTGAGACCTGCGATGTTTTGGCCCGCCTGCCCGCCGCCAACCGAGACGACGGCACCGCCTTTGCCACGCTGAATGTCGCCACCGCCGCCGCTGTCACGCTTTACGCCCTCACCCGCTGAGACCTCTAAGCGCAGAGGCCTTCAAGCGCAGAGGCCTTCAAGCGCAAAGCCGATAATCGCAACAATTAGTCTTGCCTAAAGCCGCGACCCGTCGCATCATGAAGCACGTCTAATTTACGGGAGTTATTTATGAGCACAGTTCCAACACTTGAAAAAGTCATGGTCGTCGAAGCGGTGATTGAGGCGCCGCAACAAGGCGCTAACGGCCTTGGCATTTATAATGTGCCATCGGGCACGCTGACCGGCGATGGCTTTAGCGCCAAAATCGTTTCACCATCTGGCGATTGGTCGCGCATGTTGAGCGATACGGTTATCGGACTGGATGTGCGCCTCAGCGCCATAATGGATGATGGCTCGCTGATTTACATCACCTATCCGGGCCGTGTGGTGCTGAACGAAGCCATCGCCCCAAAAGCCGCAACCGGCGAGGAGATTGACGGCTCGGAAATGTATTTCACCACCACCCCGAGCGTTGAAACCAACGCCCCTGATTTGCAATGGATGAACGACACTTTGTTTGTCGGCAAAATGCAAACCGTGAGCTTCGCCGGTGCCAAGCCGGGCCGATTGGTCTATCACATTTACAAAATCGTCTAAAAAAAAGCCCCGCTCTCGAGCGGGGCTTTTGATTTCTTGACGCTTTTTGGCAAGTGCGCTTATTGCAGGTTCTCAATAATCGTCACATTGGCCATGCCACCACCTTCACACATGGTTTGCAGGCCGTATTTGCCACCGCGTTTTTTTAGCGCGTGCACCAATGTTGTCATCAGTTTGGTGCCTGACCCACCGAGCGGGTGACCCAGCGCAATGGCGCCGCCATTGACGTTGAGTTTTTCTTCTTCAACGCCAAGTTCTTTCATGAACGCAGTCGGCACAGAGGCAAACGCTTCATTGACTTCGAACAGATCAATCTCATCAATATTCATGTCGGCTTTATCAAGCGCCCGCTTGACGGCAGGAATTGGGGCTTCCAACATAATCACCGGATCATGGCCCATGACAGACATATGAACGATTTTTGCCAAAGGTTTTACATTAAGCTTTTTCAAGCCTTCTTCATTGACAATCATCACGCCCGAGGCGCCATCGCAAATCTGACTTGAGGAGGCGGCTGTCAAAGCGCCGTCTTCGGCCAATAGCTTCACACCGGCAATGCCTTCCATGCTGGCGTCGAAGCGAATACCTTCATCGACCTTGTGCATTTCTTTACCGTCTTCGGTTTCGACTTCAATCGGCAGAATTTCGTCTTCAAACGCACCAGCCTGTGTGGCGGCGATGGCGCGCTCGTGACTGCGATAAGAAAACGCATCCAGTTCGTCTTTGTTGAGGTCGTATTTCTTGGCAACCATTTCAGCACCGGCAAACTGGCTGAACTGCACATTTGGATAGCGCTGTTGCATTTCCGGGCTGACATAGAAGCCGAGGTCGTTTTTGAACGGCAGCGAAATCGGTGTGCCCATAGGAACCCGTGTCATGCTCTCAACACCAGCGGCAATCACGCAATCCATAGTGCCAGACATCACCGCTTGGGCGGCAAAGTGAATCGACTGCTGCGACGAGCCGCATTGGCGATCAACTGAGGTTGCTGGCACGCTTTCTGGCAGGCGCGAGGCCAACACCGCGTTACGACCAATATTGGCGGCTTGCTCACCGGCTTGGCCAACGCAGCCCATAATCACATCTTCGATCATCTCTGGATCGGCGCCTGAGCGGTCGAGCAGCTCATTGAGCACCTGCCCGGCCAAATCAGCGGGATGCCAGTCTTTTAGTTTTCCGTTACGGCGCCCACCAGCGGTGCGCACCGCAGCGACAATATATGCTTCAGCCATGACTAACTCCCTTTAGCTTTCAGATGAACCGATTTAACAGTTTCCGCTTCACCACGACAAGCGATTTCTCGCCCAGGACGAAAAAAAACAAAAAATATCAAATGGCTCTTTTAATCTGAAAAGTTTCACCATAGGGTATGTCTCCACAAGGGATCGAGACGCGGCCTCTCGCCGCGTGTGAAGGAGAATATTATGAAAACCCGTATTACAGAACTGTTCGGAATCGAGCACCCGATTATTCAAGGCGGCATGCACTATGTCGGCTTTGCAGAGATGGCTGCGGCTGTTTCCAATGCCGGTGGCCTCGGCATTATTACGGGTCTGACCCAGCCAACGCCGGAAGATCTGGCCAATGAGATTGCCCGCTGTCACGAAATGACAGACAAGCCATTTGGCGTAAACCTGACCTTCCTACCAGGCTTTGCCAACCCGCCTTACGCTGAATATATCGAAGCGATTATTGCCGGTAATGTACGGATTGTTGAAACCGCTGGCCGTAGCCCTGAGCAATATATGGAAGCGATGAAACAGGCTGGTATTAAAGTCATCCACAAATGCACCTCTGTGCGCCACGCTTTGAAAGCTGAACGCATCGGCTGTGACGCCATCAGCGTTGACGGTTTTGAATGCGGTGGTCACCCAGGTGAGGACGATATTCCAAATATGATTCTGCTGCCACGCGCGGCGGAAGAGCTGACCGTGCCTTTCGTGGCCTCTGGCGGCATGGGCAATGGCAAGCAGCTTGTCGCTGCGCTGGCGCTGGGTGCCGATGGCATTAATATGGGCACACGTTTTATCGCCACCGAAGAAGCACCGGTTCACCAGAATGTCAAAGACGCGCTGGTAGCCGCCAGCGAGCTCGACACAACGCTGATTATGCGGCCTCTGCGCAACACCGAACGTGTGCTGAAAAACGAAGCGGTTGAGCGCATCGTCGCCAAAGAAAAGGAGCTTGGCGATGACATTAAAATCAATGACATCATGGACGAGGTCGCTGGAGTGTATCCGAAAATTATGTCGGAAGGCACAATGGACGCTGGCGCATGGTCATGCGGCATGGTTGCTGGTTTGATTCACGATGTGCCAAGCTGCCAAGATTTGGTTGACCAAATCATGGGCGAGGCCAATGACATTATTAAGGCCCGTCTCTCGGCTTTCGCTTCTTAACGTTCGCGTCTTAAATAAACAAACGCAAATCAGCCCGGCCCTCTTGTGAAGTGCCGGGCTTTTTTATGCGCCATCGTTACAATGTAATGGTTGGCCAACGATTGGGTAAGGGTTGTGAACCGCTTATGGCGTGATGATGTTAAATGACGGATCGAATTCTTCGAGACGTCCGAACACCTTCATCAAAGCCAGCGGGTTGCCAGTCAGTTTCACATTGCCTTTGAGAATTTCCATCGGAAAATTGGTCTCTTTCAAGGCCACGCGATCGAAGATTTCGCGGGTCAGGGTAATCGACGCATTGGCGTCTTCATCTTGCGTATTGGCGATATTATTCAGCACGCTATTATTCAGATGCAAAACAAATTGCTCGTCCGTATCGGTGAAATCAAGATTGAGTTTCACATCCAGCTCATCGGCCCCTTCAGGGTCTAGCTGCACGCCCATAAAATCAAGGAACATTGAGGTGGGCACGCTGGCAATCAAATCCGGCGACGCGGTGCGCACCACTTCCGGGCTGGTCACGCCAATGCGCAATTCTTGCGCGCCCGACAGATAGAAATTACGCCATGGGCCGCTTTCCGCCTGATAGCCCATTTGTTCATAGGCATCGGCCAGCAAAGCGCGGGCTTGCTTATGATCCGCATCGGCAAACACCAAATGGTTGAGCAGTTCTGCCGCCCAGCGATAATCGCCGCCGTCAGACGCTTTTTTGGCCTGCGCCATCAGCGCCTGCTCACCACCCGCCAGCGCGACATATTTCGCGGCGCGGGTTTGCGGATCTTGTGGGTTCAGATTGGCTGGGTTGCCGTCAAAATAACCGAGATAGAAATTATACACCGCTCGCGAGTTGTGGCTTACTGTGCCATAGTAATCGCGGTTGTAAAACTCTTGGCCCAGCGATGGCGGCAACTCCAACATGTTGGAAATCTCCGTCGGCGTGTGGCCATGGTTCATCAGACGCACTGTTTGGTCATGGATATAGCGATACATATCGCGCTGCTTGGCAACATATTCAATGCCCGCCTCACGGCCCCAACGCGGCCAGTGGTGGCTGCCAAAAACCACATCCGAGCGATCGCCGAATAATTCAATCGTGTCGGTCAGGTGATGCACCCAAATCAGCGCGTCACGGGTTTTAGCCCCGCGCGGCGTGTATAGGTTGTGCATCACCGCATTGGCTTCTTCGGCCATGCACAGGGCTTTGAACTGCGGCAGGTAGAAAATAAATTCAGACGGTGCCTCCGCCCCCGGCGTGTGCTGGAATTCAAACTCAATGCCGTCCAACACCAACTTCTCACCGGTACGAGTGATGGTGTCGGTCGGGGTCAGCAAGGTGACGGTGCCAAACGCCACACCTTTGCCCAAGCCGCTATCGACAGCACCGAGCGGTGTGCGCGGCAACAAATTGCCGAACATATAACCGGCCCGTCGGCCCATCGCATTGCCTGCAATGACGTTTTCACTGGCGGTTTCTTTGACGAAATTCTCCGGCGCGACATAGCGAATACGTCCTTCGGCCAAGTCTTCTTCGGTTGCCAAGGCGCGCACACCGGCAAAGTGGTCGGCGTGACTATGGGTCGACAAAATCGCTTTCACAGGCCGCTTGCCAAAATGTTTATCGACCAACGCCATCGCCGCCTTGACTGTCTCCGTGGCGGTCAGCGGATCGATGATAATCCAGCCTGTTTCGCCTTCAATGAGGGTCATATTGGCCAGATCATAGCCGCGCACTTGGTAAATCCCGTCCATAATTTTGAACAGACCATGGGCGCCATTGAGCTGGGCTTGCCGCCACAGGCTCGGGTTCACCGTGTCTGGGCGCGGGCCGTCGAGATAGTCGAATTTCGACATATCCCAAACCACCTGACCAGTATCATTTTTGATGATGAGATTATCTTCTTTGGCAAGCAGGCCGCGACGCGACAGCTCGAAATCATCTCGGTTTTCAAATGGAAGTTTTTCCAGCACCTCGTTATGCGCTTGCTTGGTCGCTTGGCTGGCTGGCTTGACCTCAATATTGACTCCATGCCCGTCGCCCCATGCTGGCCCCGACAACAGCAACGCGGCGCCGACAAAAGCGGCCGCCATGCGCGACGTTGGTTTGATAATCGTCATTTTCACTCTCCCTAAAAAAATAATCGGTGTTGTCTCATCCCCCCAGACCCACCGTTTTTATCTTGGCAAAAAATCGCATTTTTTGTGGTGCGAGTCTACTTTTACCGTGGTGGGAAGTCGTTTCCCGTCGCGCCATCTTGCCATAAATCATATTTGTGCATCACCGCGTGAAACAATGGCCAATCAAGGAAGCGCATCACCCATTGATGCACTTGCGGCATGTCTAAATGGGCATCAAACCAAGCCATATCGGCGATGCGGAATT
>JAHEIG010000070.1 GCA_024639515.1 Rhodobiaceae bacterium
CCAGCTGTACGGCACATGGCCGCGATTAATCAGTCCGACCATGCTGCCTACACTCAGCGTGCCGCGCTCCAGCATGACGAAATCAGGCTGCCATTGGCTATGGCTTTTACGCGCATGCACGGCCTGTTGGGCACTCATATCAAAATCAATAATATTAGAGATGGTTTGAAAAACCGAGGTGATGATGGTCGCCCCGCCCGGCGTGCCGACCACTAATTTCAGGTCGCCATCTTTTTCAACAATCGTCGGGGTCATGGAAGACAACATGCGTTTGCCCGGTGCAATGGCGTTTTTATCGTCACCGACCAAACCAAATTGATTGGCATAGCCGGGCTTGATGGAGAAATCATCCATCTCATTATTCAGAAAGAAGCCAGCCCCCTGCACCACCACCTTAGAGCCATAATTGCCGTTTAGCGTGGTGGTAATGGCCACCGCATTGCCCATCTCGTCGACAATCGAGAAATGGGTGGTCTCGACGCTTTCAATGACATCGACACGGCCCGGGCGCACGCTGGTGCTGTCGGTCTTGCGGTCGACTTTAATGTCACGCATACGCTCGGCCACATAGGCCGCATCGGTGAGGCCTTGAATATCGACAGCGACGAAATCTGTGTCGCCCAAATGGGAGGCGCGGTCGGCATAAGTGCGGCGCTGTAATTCGGTCATTAAATGAATATGAGCGGCGCTGTTATGGCCCAGAGCGGCGACATCATAGGCCTCTGCCCCCTGCAGCAATTGCGCCAGCGCAACCCCGCCACTGGACGGCGGCGGCATTGAGACAATCTCATGCCCGCGATAGGAAAACTGAACCGGTTGGCGCCACACCGCCTCATAAGCGCGCAAATCTTGCCGCGTCACCAGCCCATCGCCTGCCTGCATTTCCTCGACAATCAACTGCGCCGTGCGGCCATCGTAAAACCCATCGCGGCCAAATTTGGCAATTCGAGATAATGTCTGCGCCAAATCGGGAAAGCTAATCTGCTCGCCAGCCTGCCAAGGCTGATCTTTGACAACCCTTGGGCGGTGTCGGTTTACCGTGGCGAAGTCATCTTGATAACGGTTGAACATGCGGGCCGCTTTGGTGGTCAACTCAAACCCGCTATCGGCGAGATAAATAGATGGCCGGATTAGCGTATCCCATGGCTGCGTGCCGAAGCGCTCGTGCAGGGCCACCATACCGGCCACCGTGCCGGGCACACCGACCGATAAATGGCCTTTCAAGCTCAGCCCTTTAATCACCTCGCCGTTATCATCGCGATACATATCGGCTGAGGCGGCCAAAGGTGCTTTTTCGCGGAAATCCAGCGCGCCGGTCTGGCCATCGGCGAGGCGGTAGACCATAAACCCACCGCCGCCAATATTACCGGCCTGCTGATACACCACGGCGAGAGCAAAATTAACCGCCACAGCCGCATCAAACGCATTGCCGCCCGAGGCCAACACATCACGACCCACTTGCGAGGCAATGCCGTGGGCACTGACCACCATGGCTTTGTCGCTAAACACACCTTGCGGGGCGAGCCGCCAGTGATGGCGATAATGCTCGCCCTGCAAGTTCAAAAACGGGCCCGCCAGCATGATGACGCTCATCACGATAATCGATAAAGCTGGCGCGCGCGGCGATGAAATGCGGGGCATGGTTGAAATCCTTTTCCGCACCCTATCGGTCATTGCCCCAATCATCAAGTTGACTTGCTCAGGCACAGACACCACATTAAGTGAAAGACCTGTTACTGGGAGGGACATCTTTATGAGCGCAGCCGCTAAATTACCAGGCCACGAGAAATACGCACGGCTATTTCAGCCGCTTGACCTCGGCTTCACCACATTGAAAAACCGCGCCATTATGGGCTCCATGCACACTGGCCTTGAAGAACTGCCAGATGGCTTTGAACGTATGGCGGCTTATTTTGCCGAGCGCGCGGCGGGCGGCGTCGGCATGATCATCACCGGCGGTATCGCCCCCAATGAAGAAGGCGGCGTGGTGGTCAAAGACCCTGAGGGCAATCCGGTGTTCTCTGCCTCCAAATTGACCAATCAGCGCGAAGTCGAAGGCCATAAGCTGGTCACGCAAGCGGTGCATGAGGCCTCGCCGGACACCAAAATCTGCATGCAAATTCTGCATATGGGGCCGATTGCCTATAATGACGGGCTGGTCGCGCCAAGCCCGATTAGATCACGCATCAGCAAATATATGCCCAATGAGCTGGACAAGGCCGGCATTCAAAAACAAATCGACGACCACGCGCACTGCGCCAAGCTGGCCCAAGAAGCCGGTTATGACGGCGTCGAAATTATCGGCTCCGCTGGTTATTTGCTGTCGACCTTTTTGGTCGAAAAAACCAATCAGCGCACTGACGAATATGGCGGCTCATACGAAAACCGCATGCGGTTTCCGCTGGAAGTGGTGCGGGCGTGCCGTGAGGCGGTGGGCGATGAGTTTATTATCGTTTTCCGCATCGCTGCCATGGATATGCTGCAAGGCGGCATGAGCTGGGAAGAAGTGGCGCAACTGTCACGAGAGCTTGAGAAAGCCGGCACCAGCATCATCTCGACCCATTTCACATGGCATGAAAGTGCTGTGCCGACCATTGCCACCATGGTGCCCCGCGCCGCCTTCACCTCGGTCACGGGACGGGTGCGCAATGAAGTGTCGATTCCGGTAATTACCTCAAACCGCATCAACGCGCCGGAAGTCGCTGAAGATGTGCTGGAGCGCGGCGAAGCCGATTTGGTGTCGATGGCGCGGCCAATGCTGGCCGATAGCCAGTTCATGAACAAAGCAGCCAATGACGCGGCAGATGAAATCAACACCTGCATTGCCTGCAACCAAGCCTGCCTCGACCACACATTTGGCGGCAAGACGACTTCATGTCTGGTCAATCCACGCGCTTGCCACGAGACGCTGTTATCTTACCAGCCGACCTCGGCACCGAAGAGCATCGCCGTCATTGGCGCCGGGCCGGCCGGTATGGCCTATGCCACCGTCGCCGCCGAACGCGGCCATAAGGTGAGTTTGTTCGATGCGGCCAGCGAAATTGGCGGCCAGTTCAATCTCGCCAAATTAGTGCCCGGCAAAGAAGAATTTTATGAGACGTTGCGCTATTACACAAAAATGATCGACAAGCTGGGCATTGAGCTGCACCTCAACGCATTTGTTGATGTCGATATGCTGGGCGATTTTGACCATATTGTCGTCGCCACTGGCATTAGCCCGCGCACACCAGACCTCGAAGGCATTGATGACGAAAAAGTCGTTAGCTATATCGACGTCCTGAAAGGCAATAAGAAAGTCGGCAAAAAGGTCGCGATTATGGGGGCTGGCGGCATTGGCTTTGATGTTGCCGATTTCATTTCACATGACGGCCCGTCTGGTGCCCTTGATATTGATGTGTTCGCTAAAGAATGGGGCATTGATTTCGAAAACCACCCACGCGGCGGCGTCACCGGCATTGAGCCGGAAGTGGCCAGTGCCGACCGCGATATTTACCTAATGCAACGCAAAGAAACCGCCGTCGGCAAGGGGCTAGGCAAAACCACGGGCTGGACCCACCGCCTGACCCTGTCGCGGCGCGGCGTGAAAATGATGAACGGTATCGAATATTTGCGGATTGACGAGCGCGGCCTGCATATTCTGCGCGACAACAAGCCCGACCTGCTGGAAGTCGATACGATTATCGTCTGTGCCGGCCAAAAGCCTTTGCGCACGCTGTATGATGCGGCGAAAGAGAAAGGCTTACCGGTCGAGCTGGTTGGCGGAGCCTATGAGGCGGCTGAATTGGACGCCAAAGCAGCGATCAATCAGGCCAGCTATTTGGCCGCAGAGATTTAGCTTAGCTGCTCAAGCACGCCGCTATTGCCCAGCCAATCGCCGAGCGTTTGGCGCGTCGCGGCATCCAATGCCGCCGTATCTTCAACCAGCCAGCCCAAGCATTTGGCCTGATAGGTGAAGGGGTTTTGCGTCCATGGCTGGCCGTCAACCATCGTCTTCATTTGCTCGGCACCTGACATCACCGCTTCTGCATTGGCTTTGAGATAGGGCAGATAAATCCGGCCAATCTCATCCATCAGGGCTTTCAATGTGTCTGGCAATGCGCTGGCGTCGAGCCAGTCATCATCGCTAACCGGCAGGCCTGACAGATCTTCCATCGTTTCCGTCCAGGCATAAATACGCGGGAAGTTTTCGGTGATGATTGCCTGCGGGGTTGGGTCAAATAGTGCCAGACAGGTGAGCTGGCCATAAATCGCGAAATCAGCTGATGACGGGCGGGCGCCAAACAGATACGGCGTCTCAGTCAAATGGGCGTTAAAGATTTCCAGAAAGCGCAGAAAACTTTTTTCAATCACTGGCTTGGTGGTCTCATTGGAGCCGACATAAGACAGCCGCGAGATTTGCCGTTCTGAGATCATTTCCGACAGCGGCGCAATGACCTCATCCGAGGCGCTAAGCGCACTCCAGCGCGGCAGAATAGAACCGGCTTTTTTAATGTCGGCGGCATAGTGCCAACGATAATGGAACATTGCCTTGGTCAGCCACTCATCGGCATAATCTTCAATCAGCGTATTAAGGAATTGTAGCACTGGATCGCTGGGCACAATATGGCGCCCGTCAAATTGCTTTTCAAAGCGGCGAATGAGCGGGCTTGAATCGGTAACGGCGACAATCTCGCCATTTTCATCCGGCAGGTAAAACGTCGGCAATAGGCCGACCTTGGCGGCTGGGCGCTCGCCGCCTTGCTCCGGGTATTTTATCGAGCGCAGCGATTGCCACTCGACTTGATAAGGAATATTGCGATAACGCAAGGCCGCCAACATTTTGCGGGTATAAGGAGAGCCAGGGGCCCCCATCAGCTCGAGCGGTTTGGTCATTTGTTCACTCTCCACCAAAATCTATGTCAGTTGTTTCAATATTAAGCTGGCCAGCCAGACCAGCTGCCCGATGCTGGCCGATCTCAGCCATTGTTGGTGATTGCATCATTTCCATCATTGCGGCACGGCTTGGGTAGCGGGCAATGGCAATCAGGTCCCAAAGCTCCTCGACTTCGCCGAGCGACAAGCGTTCGACTTGTCCGGAAAAGGTAATTTCGCCGCCAAAGGTTTGAATCAACGCCTTCACACCTTCCGAATACAGGTCATAGGCTTCACGGCCCGTCAAATCGGTCTCGCGGCCATCTTCATAAACCGCTTTTTCCTTGAATTTGAGCAGATTGACCATGTAGATCGCCCCATCCGGCCCGGCTTCAAAGAAACCCATCATTTGTTGTTTATTCGGATATACTGCGTTTTCGACTTTCATCGCGATCTCTCCCTCAAACTTTGACGCTATTTATTGACACTATGAGTGTCATTAAAAAAACCGGAAAGTCAATGTTAAATCGCCAGCAAAATCGGCAGAATCCGGCCCTTGTGTCAAAAAAAAACATATAGGTTTCCTTGCATTTAGCCTGCCGACAGCCTATCTCTGCAGGGCGGTAGGAAGAGCGTCGCACTTAGATATTTTTTAACTTTAATTGGCTGTTTTTCCGGCCCGCAACGTTTTATGTCATAGTACATAGGAAGAGCCGTTCTGAACCTGTCGTATTCATCTTTATCATCATAAGGTTGCCCATGAGCCAGTCACAATCAAACGATCATCAGCCCAATAAGCGCCGCTTGGGTTTTTTGCCCGCTAAAATCAATCGGTCCGTATTAACGTCGGCGGTTGTTCTTTTAGCTTTGGTGACATGGCTGTTAAGCGGCGTGCTCGGCAATGGTGATGGCGGGGTGACGCTTGCCAAGCCGATCAGCGAGACGGTGAAAAACCAGAACTTGTTCACCGTGACCGTGCAGCCGCTGGAAGCGCGCACTTATGTGAACACGATTAAGCTGCAGGCGCGCACCGAGGCCGATAAAATTGTGACGATTTCAGCTGAAACTATGGGGGTGATTAAAAGCCTGCCTGTGGCCAAAGGCTCGCTGGTGCAACAAGGGCAGAATATTTGCGGCATTGATGTCGGAGCCCGCGAAGCGCAATTGGCCGAAGCCAATGCCGCGCGCGCCACCCGCCAAATCGAATATGACGCGGCCCGCCGCTTGAATGAAAAAGGCCATGTGTCGAAAAGCCAACTGGCCGCCGCACGGGCCGCCTATGATGGCTCGCAAGCCGCTGTGATGGCGCGTCAGGTCGAGCTTGACCGCACCTCTATCAAAGCCCCCTTTGATGGTATTCTCGATAAATTGCCGCTGAAAGTCGGTGACTTCATCAGCGTTGGCCAGCCTTGCGGCACGATTATCGACAAAGATCCGCTTTTGGTGGTTGGCTATGTGGCGGAAAACCAG
>JAHEIG010000073.1 GCA_024639515.1 Rhodobiaceae bacterium
ATAAATACATTTCACCATATCGATGTCGTAGCGCACCGTGCGGCGGGTGCCGTCATTATTGCGCGGGCCAGCCTCAATAGAGATGGCTTGGGCCGGGCACACGGCTTCGCATAATTTGCACGCAATGCAGCGCTCCTCGCCATTCGGGTAACGACGCAGCGCGTGTTCACCGCGAAAGCGCGGGCTAATCGGGCCTTTTTCAAACGGATAATTGACCGTCGCTTTAGGGGCGAAGAAATAGCGCATGGCAAGCCGCAGAGCTGCCACAAACTCAATCAGGAAAAGTCCCCGTGCTGTTCTGTCTAACCAAGCCATAGTGTTTCCTCCGCCTCTAGGACGCCAATCCGAAAATTTGTAAAACGCTGGCCGTCAACACCACCCAGGCAAGCGATAGCGGCAGAAAGACTTTCCAGCCGAGACGCATCAGTTGGTCATAACGGTAACGCGGTACGATGGTTTTGGTGATGGCAAACATGAAGAACATGAAGCAAATTTTCAGCACAAACCAAACGACACCCGGAATCCAGTTAAACGGCGCAATATCAATCGGTGGCAACCAGCCGCCGAGGAACAAAATCGTCGCCATCGCGCACATCAAAATAATGTTGGCCAATTCCCCAATCATGAAAATCACATAAGGGGTCGAGGCATATTCGGTCATAAAGCCGGCCACCAACTCAGATTCAGCTTCCGGCAAATCAAATGGCGGGCGGTTGGTTTCGGCCAGAGACGAAATAAAGAACACCACAAACATCGGGAATAGCGGCACCGCAAACCATACGGTTTTTTGCGCCAGCACAATATCCGTCAGGTTCAGCGAGCCAACGCACAGCAAAACCGTGATAATCACCAGACCAATTGATACTTCGTAAGACACCATCTGCGCGGCGGCGCGCAAGGCACTGAGGAACGGGTATTTCGAGTTCGACGCCCAGCCGCCCATGATCACGCCATAAACGCCGAGCGATGAAATCGCCAAGACATAGAGAATACCGACATTAATATCGGCCACTGCCCAGCCTTCGCTGACCGGAATCACCGCCCAAGCGCTGAGCGCCAAGAACATGGTGATGAACGGCGCCAGCAAAAACAGCGGCTTATTAGCGGTGGTTGGAATAACCACTTCTTTGAACAGATATTTCAGAATATCGGCGAAACTTTGCAGCAAGCCCCACGGCCCGACGACATTTGGCCCGCGCCGCATCATCACCGCCGCCCAAATTTTGCGGTCGGCATACATGAAGAAAGCCAGCGACACCAGCAATACCAGAATAATCGCCAGACTATGCATGGTCACCCACAGCATCGGCCAGATATAGGTTTCGAAAAACAGACTATCCATGTGTGCCGGTTCCTTCTGCTTTCGGGGCGCGCTCTTGCTTGGCCTTGGCGCAGTCGGCCATGGTCGCAGAAGCACGGGCAATCGGGTTGGTGAAATAGAAATCTTCTACCGGTGAGGCAAACACGCTGGTCTCGGCCTTACCCGCCTCTGGCGCTTGCGGCGCACCGGCTGGGGCAATTTGGTCGAGTTGCGACAGATGCGGCGCCACCTCAAACATTTTCACCCGCAGGGCTTCAACCGTGTCGAAGTCCAGCTTGGCGTCGAGATGCTCTGACAGCGCACGGAAAATTTTCCAGTCTTCGCGGGCTTCGCCCGGAGGGAAAGCCGCGCGCTCAGCCATTTGCGGGCGCCCTTCTGTGTTCACATAAATCGCTTGTTTCTCGGTATAGGCGGCAGATGGCAGAATGACATCAGCACGATGCGCGCCACGGTCGCCATGGCTACCAATATAAATAACAAACGCATCGCCGAGCGCAGCACCGGCAATTTCGTCAGCCCCATACAGCACCACGGTTTCAATCTCGCCTGATTGCGCACCGTCGAGAATAGCCGCCACATCGCGACCGCCCTCGCCCGGCAATAGGCCCAAATCAAGACCAGCAACCCGAGCAGCCGCCGTGTGCAATAAATTAAAGCCGTTCCAGTCGTCGGATACCGCGCCGCTGGCCTCAGCCAGCGCAATCGCGGCGGCCAACACACTGGCGCCATCGGCACTGCTCAACGCCCCTTGGCCGAGCACAATCATTGGCCGCGCTGCGTTTTTCAGCACATCGGCAAAGGCGTGTTTGCCAGCCACCATATCATTCAGCGTGTCAGCACCTGCGCCAATGGTTTCGGCGTCATAGGTCAAATCAGCCGGCTCGCCAATCACCGCGATGGGGAAATTGCCCATCGTCCAGCGCTTGCGGATACGCGCATTCAATACCGGCGCTTCAAGGCGCGGGTTGGAGCCGATAATTAACAGCGCATCGGCGTCTTCAATGCCAGCAATGCTGCTGTTGAACAAATAATTAGCCCGTGGGCCAGACAATTTGGCCCCGTCTTGGCGACAATCAAGGTTTGGTGAGCCGAGCGTGTCCATCAGCGATTTCAGCGCGAATTGGCCTTCGGCGCATACCAAGTCACCGGCAATCGCTGCCAGCTTGTCGGCCTTGCCATTGATTTTTTCAGCGATGAGCGCAAACGCATCATCCCAGCTTGCGGCCGATAATTTGCCATCGCGGCGCACATAAGGGCGGTCGAGGCGTTGCGTGTTCAGCCCATCCCAAACAAACCGCGATTTGTCAGACAGCCATTCTTCATTCACATCATCATGGTTGCGCGGCAAAATACGCATTGCTTCACGGCCCCGCATGTCGACACGAATATTGCTGCCGACCGCATCCATCACGTCGATGGTTTCGGTTTTTTTCAATTCCCAAGGCCGCGCCGTATAGGCATAAGGCTTGGAGGTCAGCGCCCCGACAGGGCACAAATCAATCACATTGCCCGACAGCTCGCTATCCAGCGAGGCTTCGAGATAGGTGGTGATTTCCATGTCTTCGCCACGACCAATGGCGCCGATTTCCGGCACGCCAGCAACTTCGGTCGAAAACCGCACGCAACGTGTGCAGTGGATACAACGGGTCATGATGGTTTTCACCAATGGCCCCATTTGTTTGTCTTCGACGGCGCGTTTATTGTCGTCAAAGCGGCTGGCATCAATGCCATAGCCTAGTGCTTGGTCTTGCAAATCGCACTCGCCGCCTTGGTCGCAAATTGGGCAATCCAGCGGGTGGTTGATGAGCAAAAATTCCATCACCCCTTCGCGGGCGGCCTTCACGCTATCGGTTTGTGTGTTGACCACCATGTCAGGGGCCACTGGCGCCGCACAACTGGCGACCGGCTTGGGGGCGCGTTCCACTTCAACCAGACACATGCGGCAGTTACCGGCGACAGACAGGCGCTCGTGGTAGCAAAAGCGCGGAATTTCCGCACCGGCTTCTTCACAGGCCTGCAAAATCGTTGAGCCTGGCTCAACCTCGACGGTGACGCCGTCTACTGTCAGTTTAATGCGATCGCTCATTACTCAGCCGCCTCCCGAATTGGGCCAGCCGCCAGACGCGCTTCAATGACCGGACGGAAATGGCGAATAAGCCCCTGCACCGGCCACGCCGCCGCATCTCCCAGCGCACAAATAGTGTGGCCTTCGATTTGTTTGGTGACCTGCAACAGAATGTCGATTTCTTTCGGCTGAGCGCGGCCATCGGCCATGCGCTCCAAGACCCGCCACATCCAGCCTGTGCCTTCGCGGCATGGCGTGCATTGGCCACAGCTTTCGTGTTTGTAGAAATGCGAAATACGGGCAATCGCCTTGATGATATCGGTCGATTTATCCATCACGATCACCGCCGCTGTGCCAAGACCTGACTGCACATCTTTCAGGCTGTCGAAATCCATCAACACGGTGTCGCAAATTTCCTTCGGCAACAGCGGCACAGATGAGCCGCCGGGTATCACCGCCAGCAAATTGTCCCAACCGCCGCGTACGCCGCCAGCGTGTTTTTCAATCAGCTCTTTCAGCGGAATGCCCATTTCTTCTTCGACATTGCACGGATTGTTCACATGGCCAGAAATGCAGAATAATTTGGTGCCGCTATTGCCTTCGCGGCCAAGCCCGGCAAACCATGCGCCGCCACGACGACAAATCGTCGGCGCCACGGCAATGCTTTCGACATTATTCACCGTTGTCGGGCAGCCATACAGACCCATATTGGCTGGGAATGGCGGTTTCAGACGCGGCATGCCTTTTTTGCCTTCAAGGCTCTCAATCAGGGCGGTTTCTTCGCCGCAAATATAGGCGCCAGCGCCGTGGTGGACGTAAATATCATAGTCCCAACCAGAACCGGCGGCGTTTTTACCCAACAGGCCAGCCACATAGGCTTCGTCGACAGCCACTTGCAGGGCTTCGCGCTCGCGAATGAACTCGCCGCGCACATAAATATAGCAAGCATGCGCGCCCATAGCGAAACCGGCCAGCAAGCAACCTTCCAGCAGCTTGTGCGGCTCATTGCGCATAATATCGCGGTCTTTGCAGGTGCCCGGCTCTGACTCGTCAGCATTGACCACCAGATAATGCGGGCGCCCGTCATTTTCTTGCGGCATGAACGACCATTTTAAACCAGTTGGGAAACCAGCCCCACCACGGCCGCGCAGGCCCGAGGTTTTCACTTCATCAACCACCCAGTCGCGGCCTTTTTTAATCAGCTCGGCTGTTTTATCCCAATCACCACGGGCTTTGGCAGCGCCCAAATCGGCACCTTCTAAACCATAAATATTGGTAAAAATACGGTCTTCATCGCGCAGCATTAGATATCGCCTTTCAAAACTGTGAGGCCGCCTTCAGGCTCAGAACCGCGACGCGAATTTTGCGGTCCGGTCGTCACCTCATTGCCTTGGCGTAAATCGGCCAATAATTTTTCAAAAGAGTCAGCGGTTAAATCTTCATAAAAGTCGTCATTAATCTGTACCATTGGCGCGTTGACACACGCCCCTAGGCACTCGACCTCTAACCAGCTCAGTTTTCCGTCTTCGGTAATGTCGCCCTGCTCACCAATCACATTGCGGCATACCGCCTTCAAGTCATCAGCCCCGCGCAACCAGCAAGGGGTTGTGCCGCAAAGCTGAACAAAATGCTCACCGACAGGTGACAGATTAAACATGGTGTAGAAGGTCGCCACTTCCATCGCCCGCATGTAGGGCATGTCGAGCATATCAGCGATATAACGAATGGCCGGTTCGCTGAGCCAGCCTTCTTGCTTTTGCGCTTGCCACAAAAGCGGGATAACCGCGCTGGCTTGGCGTCCTTCAGGATATTTGGCGATCTGGCCTTTCGACCATTCGATATTTTCCGCCGTGAAAGCAAAGCTCTCCGGCTGGGTTTCATGCAGACGGCGCACACTCATCGGTCAACCTCTCCGAAAACAATATCCATCGATCCCAAAATGGCAGACACATCTGCCAGCATGTGGTCGCGGCTTAGATAATCCAGCGCTTGCAAATGGGCAAAGCCCGGCGCGCGAATTTTACAGCGATATGGTTTGTTCGACCCATCAGCCACCAGATACACACCAAACTCACCCTTCGGCGCTTCTACCGCCGCATAAACCTCACCCTCAGGCACATGGAAGCCTTCCGTGTACAGTTTGAAATGGTGAATTAGCGCTTCCATAGATTGTTTCATCTCGGCGCGCTTTGGCGGGACAATTTTGCCATCAGTCGACGACACTGGGCCGTCCGGCATATTGGCGATGCACTGTTTCATAATCCGCACTGACTCGCGGCATTCCTCGACACGCACAAGATAGCGGTCATAGCAGTCGCCATTTTTACCAATCGCCACTTTGAAATCGAAATCATTATAGGCTTCGTAAGGCTGCGACCGGCGCAAATCCCATGCCAAGCCAGAGCCACGCGCCATCACGCCCGTCAGCCCCCAATTATGCACATCCTCAACCGTGACCACGCCAATATCGACATTGCGTTGCTTAAAGATACGGTTTTCGGTCAGCAATTCTTCAATGTCATCCATGACTTTCAGGAACGGGTCGCAAAACGCGTCAATATCGTCGAGCAAACGCTGGTCGAGGTCTTGGTGCACCCCGCCCGGGCGGAAATACGCCGCATGCATGCGCGCGCCGCATGCGCGTTCATAGAAAATCATCAGCTTTTCGCGTTCTTCAAAGCCCCAAAGCGGCGGCGTCAGCGCGCCGACATCGAGAGCTTGCGTGGTGATGTTCAGCAAATGGCTGAGCAGACGCCCAATCTCTGAATACAGCACGCGGATATATTGCCCGCGCTTGGGCACCTCAATGCCGAGCATTTTCTCAACCGACAGCGCGAAAGCGTGCTCTTGGTTCATCGGCGCGACATAATCGAGGCGATCGAAATAGGGCACGCTTTGCAGGAATGTTTTG
>JAHEIG010000080.1 GCA_024639515.1 Rhodobiaceae bacterium
AATACCCGCCAAAGGGGCCGCGAATGTCGCAGAAATCGCCGCCGCCACGCCGGCCCCAAGCGCCATTTCGGCATATTGCGACGACAGATTGAGCAATTTGCGCACACTCGCCGCAAGGCTGGCCGCCAGCACCAGAAGCGGGCCATACAGACCGGCTGAAGCACCGGCCCCGACCGACAAAACCGATTTCACCAGACTGGTGTAACCGCTGACTTGCGGCACCGCAGGCTCTGGCTGATGGGCGGCGGCAATCACATCGGCCAGCTCGACCGGTGTCTCAGGCTTCAGAAAGGTCAAAATGCCGCCGACCAGAAAAGCCGCTGCCAACGGCACCACGAATAAAATTGGATGAAACCCCGTATAGCCGACAAAGCCGATGGTTTGCGAGGGCCGCCAAATATCCAACATGCCATCAACCAGCGCAAACACCGCCAAGGCAGACACCGACACCAACACGCCGAGAAACACCCCAATGGCGGTAATCCCCAGACCATGTGTCAGCCGCGTCGACACGCTTTGCGCCAAACGGCTCAGCGACCGGCTAGGCTTCCCGGTATTGGCTTGTGTTTCGGTCTCGGACACCAGCTCAAACTGTGGTTCAGCGGGTCTTTCGTCTTGGGGATTTTTCATACCTCAACTTATCGGATTCGACGGCGAAAAACTACTTTTCAGCCCCGCCTACAGCAGTTAGTGTCGAGCCCATGTTACGTAAAATCTACGATGAAACAATCGCTCTTTCACGGCACCGTCATGCCGGTTGGGGATTGGCGGGCGTGTCATTCCTCGAAAGTTCGGTGTTTCCGGTGCCGCCAGATGTGATGCTTATCCCGATGGTGCTGGCCGATCGCGCCAAAGCATGGCAACACGCGCTGGTGTGCACGCTGGCCTCGGTCGCCGGGGCGGCGCTGGGATACGCCATCGGGCTATATTTATGGGATGTCATTGGCGCGCCGACTTTTGCCTTTTATGGCGCTGAAGCGGCGTTTGAAAAATTCCAAAACGTCTATGCCGAGTGGGGCATTTGGATTGTGCTGGCCGCAGCTATCAGCTTTTTACCGTTCAAAGTGGCGACGATTGCCAGCGGCGCGCTTGGCTTGGCGTTTTTGCCATTTCTGCTGACCAGTCTGATAGGCCGCGCCATTCGATTCTTTTTGGTCGCCGGTCTGGTTTATGCCTTTGGCGAGAAAATCGAACGTTTCATCGACCGCTATTTCAATATTTTGTCGATTGCCGCCGTGCTGGTGATTATGCTGCTGGCCTACTGGATTGGGACAAGCTGATGGGCACCGCCTCCTATCGCCAAATATTGTGGCTGGTCACACTGGCCGCCACCGCCATTATCGCCACCGCTCTGGCCAGCGAAATTTTCGGTGGGCTGGTGCCCTGCGCCTTGTGCCTGCAACAACGCATCCCCTATTACATCGCCGTGCCGGTGTTGGTCCTCATGCTGCTGGCCAATGACAAAGCCCCGCCTGCCTTGCTCGGGCTGGTTGGTTTGGTGTTTGCCGTCGGCGCCGGACTTGCCGGTTACCATGCCGGGGTCGAATATGGCTGGTGGGCCGGGCCTGCCGCTTGTGGCGCTGGCGCCAATTTGCCATCCTCTTTGGCCGAGCTAAATGAGGCTTTGAAAACCGCCAAAGTGGTGCGCTGTGATGAAGCAGCCTTTAGCCTTTTCGGGATTTCCATGGCGGGGTATAATTTTATCGCAAGTCTGGTTTTGAGCGGGCTTTGCGTCGCTGGTCTTCGGGCCAGGCGTTGATGAACGAACAGGATTAATGATGCAGCCATCGCAACACATGAAAACACGTCTGGCGGAAATGATCCGCGTTGACCACGCTGGTGAGCATGGCGCGGTGCGGATTTATGATGGCCAATTGGCGGTGTTCGGCAAAATCAAAGGCATGGAGAAAACCGCCGAGTTGGTGCGCCACATGGCCGAGCAAGAGCAAGAGCATCTTGACCATTTTGATAAATTGATTGTCGACCGCGATGTCCGCCCGACGGCTTTGGGGCCGCTTTGGAATGTCGCCGGTTTTGCCTTGGGCGCGGCCAGCGCGCTGATCGGCGAGAAAGCCGCCATGGCCTGCACCGCCGCCGTCGAAACCGAAATTGACGCGCATTACGCCTCGCAAATGGAAGAACTGGCCGAAACCGAGGCCGACGAAGCGCTGTTGGCAGCGATTGAAAAATTCCGCGCCGAAGAAGCCGAGCACAAGCAAACCGCGATTGACGAAGGGGCCGAAGACGCACCGGCCTATCAAATGATGACCAAAGTCATCCGCTTCGGCTGTCGCGCGGCGATTTCTATTTCAGAAAAACTATAAAAGCGCCGGCTTACGGCTCAAGCTCAGTATCCCAATAGAGATAATCCTGCCAGCTATCATGGCAGTAATTGGGCGGGAAGCGGCGCCCGTTTTCGTGCAATTGATAGACCGTAGGCTGTATCGGTTTTTGTCGCGGCGTCATTTTCGCCTGTTTCGGCATCCGACCGCCTTTGCGCAAATTGCATGGCGAACACGCAGCGACAACATTTTCCCATGTCGTGCGGCCACCAGCGCGGCGCGGAATCACATGGTCAAATGTCAGATCTTGCGGCTCACCGCAATATTGGCAAGAAAACCCATCGCGCAAAAACACATTAAATCGAGTAAACGCCGGATAACGCGGCGGTTTTACATAGGTCTTGAGAGACACCACGCTGGGCAAAACAAAATCTGTTGATGGGGAATGCACCACTGTGTCGTAATGCGAGACAATATTGACGCGATCAAGAAATACCGCTTTCACCGTATCCTGCCATGACCAAAGGGACAGCGGATAATAGCTCAGCGGTCTAAAGTCTGCGTTCAAAACCAAGGCCGGACAACTCTCCGGTTTACGCAAGTCCGGCGGCGCAGGCTGCACAAAATCTGTGACATCCGGATGGGGCGACTGCATAGGTTCATCTCCTTCATAAATCCAAGCACTCAACGCGGGTCGAATCAATCACTATTCTAAGTATGCCTCAAAACCGTGACAGGTTTGAAAGAAAAACCAGCGCTAGTCTTTACCTAGTTCGCCATTATAAAACCGCCAGAGTAATCTTGCCGCGGCCGCCCGGTGTGGTTGCCAGCGCATGGCCAGCGCATCCAACTGCGCCGCACTGGGGCGCTCGTTCAACCGATACAACATGCGATAGCCCTCTTGCAGCGCCAAATCACCTGCCGGAAACCGGTCACTGCGCCGCAAGCTGAACAGCAAATAGCAATCTGCCGTCCACGGCCCGATTCCGAGAATGGCGGTCAGTGTGTCAAACACATGCTCATTGCTGGCCCGGCGCAAAGCGCTTAAATTCAACTGCCCATCACAAATCATCTGCGCCAAATTGCGGATATAGCGCCGCTTGGGACGCGATAAACCACACGCCGCCAAGCTCTCATCATCGGCCGTGACAATGTCTTTCGGTTTGGCTGTGGGAAAGGCGGCATCAAAGCGTGCTTGAATAGCGGCACCGGCACTGGTCGAGACTTGTTGGCCAATCAGCAAGCGCACCAATCCGGCAAACCCCTCAACCCCGACGCGCATCGGCGGCGGGCCATACTTGTCCAAGGCATAGGCCATGCCGTCATCTTCAGCCGCCAATGTCGTCAAGGCGACTTGTAAATCTGCTTTGGTTTTATAAGTTTGCATCGTCCTTAATTATGACGCATGGATAAGTGAGATGAAAGAGAAACGTCCCTTTGTTACACGCTTCGCCCCCAGCCCCAATGGATGGCTGCATCTCGGCCATGCTTATTCAGCACTGGTCGCGCAGGCTTGCGCGCAGGCCCAAGGCGGGGCGTTTTTATTGCGCATTGAAGACATTGATGTTGGCCGGGCGCGGCCACATTTTGTCGACGGTATTGAGCAAGACCTCGATTGGCTCGGCATTGACTGGCCAACACCGGTGATGCACCAATCGACCCGCTTTGAGATTTACCAGCAAGCCCTCGACCGACTGCGTGACATGCAATTGGTTTATCCGTGCTGGGCGACGCGGCGCGACATCGCCGAGGCAATTGCCGATAAAGCACCCGATCAAGACAGCAAGAACTGGCCGCGTGACCCAGATGGCGCGCTGATTTATCCCGGCCTGTATCGCGACATTGACGACGCCAAACGCCAAGACATGATGTGGCGCGGCGGCAGTTATGCGTGGCGCCTCGACATGCAACGCGCCTGCGAAATCGCTGAGGCCAAAAATGCCGGGCCGATTTGCTACACCGAGGTCAGCACTGGCACGCCGCAGAGGCTGGCTTGCGATGCCCGCGCTTATGGCGATGTCATTGTGGCGCGCAAAGATGTGCCGACCAGCTATCATATCGCTGTGACCGTTGATGACGCGGCGCAAAACATCACCCAAGTGACTCGCGGCAAAGACCTGCAAGCGGCCACCGCCATTCACCGGCTGTTGCAAATTTTGCTGGATTTGCCCGAACCAACCTATTTCCACCACCAGCTGATCCGTGATGTGTCGGGGCGGCGCTTATCCAAACAAGCCGGCGATGTCGGCTTTCGCGACCTGCGCCAGCAAGGCATGAGCCGCGACGAGGTGATGGCGCTATTGCCACCGCTTTTGCCGTAAACCGGCTTGCCACCGAGCGACCCTAGACCTGAGACATTTGACCGCTTGCACTGGCTTTCTAACGGCGTACATTACTCAGATGAGCCAGAACCCAAAAACAGCACCTGAAAGCGACGCCAGCGCGCATACCGCAGACGCCGACCTGATTGCCCTTTTGCCAATCGCTGGCCAAGAGCTATCGGCCTTGCGCGACGCCTTACGCAAACCCTTGCCCGAAGCACTGGCTGATAGTCAGTTTGCCCGTCACGGGCGGGCTTGGGCGGCGACCTATGTCGAAACACTATTACAACTGTCGGCCTATACGGCTGAGATGCAAAGCGCCAACCGCTTGCTGGCTCTGGAAAAAAACCTCGTATTGGTGGTCTATAGCGAATATCTCAACCAGCTTGCGGGTGGCTTGGCGATGAGCCAAGGCGAGATCGTCCGGCCCGCAGATATCGGCTTTGACGACACATTGCCCGGCTTTGACGGGCCAGCGATTAGCCGCTTGCGCCGCGAGGCCAACACCGCCCAACGCCGCCGCCGGATCGCTGATATGATGGCGCAAAGTGGCACCACCGAAGCCGATGCCGGTCTCGATGAGACCCATGTGATGATCCGCAATCAGTTTCGCCGCTTCGCCAATGAGAAAGTCCTGCCCTTCGCCCATCACTGGCATTTGAAGGATGAGTTTATTCCGCTTGAGCTGATTGGCGAGCTGGCTGACCTCGGCGTGTTTGGTTTGACAGTGCCGGAAGAATTTGGCGGCATGGGGCTGGGCAAACAAGCCATGTGCGTGGTCTCGGAAGAATTATCGCGCGGCTATATTGGCGTCGGCTCGCTCGGCACCCGCACCGATATTGCTGCTGAGCTGATTTTGCAAAACGGCACGGATGAGCAAAAACAAAAATACCTGCCGGCCATTGCCGATGGCTCGCTATTGCCGACGGCGGTGTTCACCGAACCCAATACTGGCTCAGACTTGGCCAGCCTGTCGACACGGGCCAGCAAAACCGAAGACGGCTATGCCGTCACCGGTGGCAAAACATGGATCACCCATGGCGCCCGGGCTGATGTGATGACCTTGCTGGTGCGCACCGACCCGGATGATAAAGGGCATGGCGGCTTGAGCATGTTTCTCGCCGAAAAGTCGCGCGGTGATGACGCCAACCCGTTTCCCGCAGACGGCATGAGCGGCGGCGAGATTGAAGTACTCGGCTATCGCGGCATGAAAGAATATGACATTGCGTTTGACGGCTTTCATGTGCCCGACGCATCGCTGCTCGGCGGCAAAGAAGGCAGCGGCTTCAAACAACTCATGCAGACGTTTGAAAGCGCCCGTATTCAAACCGCCGCGCGCGCCATTGGGGTGGCGCAGTCGGCCACTGATTTGGCTTTTCAATACGCCCAAGACCGCAACCAGTTCGGCCAAGCGATTTATCAGTTTGAGCGGGTCAGCGGCAAAATCGTCATGATGGCGGCAGAAATTTTGGCCGCCCGCCTGCTGACCTATTACGCCGCCAAACAAAAAGAACAAGGCCGACGTTGTGACCTTGAGGCGGGGATGTCGAAATTGCT
>JAHEIG010000040.1 GCA_024639515.1 Rhodobiaceae bacterium
GCAGGGCTGGCGTGATCGCCCATTTAGATTTCTGTGCCGCCGCGTGGCATCCGCGCTTCCGGCTTTGCCGCTGGCACGGGGCCGAGACCGAATAGCAGTTTATTTTCTATTTCTGCGCGGTCTTTCTCGCTCGGCTCAAAGGCCAAGGCTTTGCGCCATTGATAGCGCGCCTCAAACATCCGACCAAGCCGCCACAACACATCGCCGAGATGCGCCGTCACCACCGGGTCGGTTGGCTCAAGCTGGCTCGCGTCTTCGAGAATCGGCAGGGCTTTTTCATACTCCCCAAGCCGGAAATAAGCCCAGCCGAGACTATCGACAAAGGCACCATTTTTCGGGTCTTTTTGCAGCGCTTTGTTGATGATTTTCAATCCCTCATCGAGATACACACCGCGATCAATCCAGCTATAGCCGAGATAATTCAGCACATGCGGGTCGTCATTGGAGAGGTCGCGGGCGCGTTGCAAATCCATTTCGGCGAGGTGCCATTTACCAGTGCGCTCGCGGGTAATGCCACGCGCGAAGAATATATGCCAATCGCTGTTTTGAACTTTGTCGATGCTGTTAATGGCGCGGCTATACACTTGCTCGGCTTCATCAAACCGCGCATGCACGCGGTATAAATCGCCCAATGTGGCGAGCACGGTGCGGTCATCGGGATAGCGCTTGAGCTGGGCATTGAGCAGGGCCAGTGCGCTTTCCACCGCGCCCATTTCATTGAGCATTTGGGCGCGTTGAATTTGGCCTTCGTCATACAACAGCGCCGAGGCCTGAATTTGCTCGAAATAATAAGCCGCTGATTGCCAATCGCTTTGGCGCATGGACAGCGCGCCGAGTTGGTAGGCGGCCAAATCATCTTGCCGGCTGAGATAGAAAGCCAGTTGCGAATAAGCAGTGGCTAAATCGGTGCGGCCATCGGCCATCATCACCTCGCCAATGGCCAAGAAGGTTTGCGCCAGACCAATTTGCGGGTCCATATCCAAATCAGGAAGCGCGCCGCTCATCAGTCGTTGCTCGGCCGCTTTAATATGCGGATGCTCTAAATGACTGCGGTGATAAAACGTGTAGAGTTTTTCGGCCACCTCGCGCTTGCCTTGGCGCTCCAGAAAAGCGCCATAGGATTTGGTGAAAAACAGATAACGCAGGCCGCCGCCGCGTGAGCCGAGCTGATAAAACATATCGGCACGCTCTATTTCACCATTATTTTCAAGCACTTGGCCAGCTTGCGCCAAACTTACCGAGGCAAAAGACGAAGCCCGCCCCAATTGCGCCAACACCCGTGTCAGGTCGTCACGATCGTCTTGCGCCAAGGCAATCCACAGCCGGATATTCGGTTCGAGTAATTGCGTCATCGGACCCGATGGCATGCGGTCGAGATAGCCGCCAGCGGCATCGTAATCGCCATCGCGGAAAGCGGCAATGGCGGTCAGCAACAGTGCCTGACGGTGCGACGGCTCGGCCTGCAACACACGTTGCGCGGCTTGGCGCGCCGCCTCAATATCGCCAGCCAGCAAATGCGCCTGCATACTGGCTTGCAAAATCACCTGATCATCGGGATTGGCCATCAGCGCCAAATCATAATACGCCCCCGCCGCCGCTGGGTCGCTATTCTTCGCCGCTTGGCGGGCCGCCAGATAAGCCCCCGCCACGCCGCGTTCAGCGTAGAAATTTTGCACCTTGGAGGAAACGAAAACAAAGCCAGCCACGCCAAGCACAATCACGCCCGCTAAAGCAATAAGGCCGATTTGTTTCCAGTTCATCCTGACTCCCTAAAGCCGTGTTCGGCAAGGTTACATATTCGGGTAGTTTGGCCCGCCTGCACCTTCCGGCACAACCCAGTTAATGTTCTGACTTGGGTCTTTAATATCGCAGGTTTTGCAATGCACACAGTTTTGCGCGTTGATTTGCAATTTCGGCTCATCGCCGGTCTCCAGACCAACGATTTCATACACCCCAGCCGGGCAATAGCGTTGCGCTGGCTCGTCATAATCACGCAGATTAACCTCAATCGGCACAGACGGGTCTTTCAACGTCAAATGCGCCGGCTGGTCTTCTTCGTGATTGGTGGCCGCCAAAAACACTGACGACAATTTATCAAAAGACACTTCGCCATCTGGTTTCGGGTAATCAATCGGCTTGCAATCAGCCGCTTTTTTCAGCGCCGCATAATCGGCTTTGCCGTGTTTGAGCGTGTATGGCAGACCAATTTTCAATGTCCGCATCCACATTTCAATGCCGCCCAACATGGTGCCCAGAACCGTGCCGAATTTACCGAGCAATGGTTTCACATTGCGCACGGATTTCAGCTCAGCCGCCACGCGGCTATTGTCATAGGCGGTTTGATAGGCTTCCAACGCATCATAGCTGCGGCCTTCGGCCAATGCCTCAAACGCCGCTTCAGCCGCCATAATGCCGCTTTCCATGGCGTTGTGGCTGCCTTTAATGCGCGGCACATTAACAAACCCCGCCGCACAGCCCAGCAACGCACCCCCGGCAAAGGCCAGTTTCGGCACCGATTGATAGCCGCCTTCAGTAATCGCGCGGGCACCGTAAGAAATCCGTTTGCCGCCTTCCAGAAGCGGGCGAATGGCGGGGTGCATTTTGAACCGCTGAAACTCGTCATACGGTGACAAATGCGGGTTTTCGTAATTCAAATGGGTAACAAAGCCGATCGACACCAGATTGTCGCCAAAGTGATATGTCCACGAGCCACCGCCGGTGCGGTTGTCGAGCGGCCAGCCCAGCGTGTGCTGCACATAGCCCGGCTTATGCTGCGACGGGTCGACCTGCCACAGCTCTTTAATGCCGATGCCAAATTTTTGCACGTCGCTGTCTTTATCCAATTCAAAATGGGCAATCGCGGCTTTTGACAAAGAGCCACGCACGCCTTCGGCAAGGAAAGTATATTTGGCCAGCAATTCCATGCCCGGCATCCAGCCGTCTTTTTTCTCGCCGGTTTTCGATACACCCATATCGCCAGTGGCGACACCGCGCACCGCGCCATTATCATCAAACAGCAATTCAGCAGCGGCAAAGCCCGGGTAAATTTCAACCCCCAAGGCTTCTGCCTGCTCGCCAAGCCAGCGCGCGACATTGCCAAGGCTGGCAATATAATTGCCGTGGTTTTTCATCATTGGCGGCAGCATGATATTGGGCAAAGGCAAAGCCCCTGAAGGGCCGAGCACGAGGAAACGGTCACTGGTGACTTCGTTTTCCAGTGGCGCACCCATTTCTTTCCAATCTGGAAACAGGCGGTTGATACCGACCGGATCAATCACCGCGCCTGACAGGATATGCGCCCCGACTTCTGAGCCTTTTTCCAAGACACAGACGGACACTTCTTTACCACTTTCTGCGGCCATTTGTTTCAAGCGGATGGCGGCGGATAGGCCAGCCGGGCCGGCCCCGACGATGACCACATCATATTCCATTGCTTCGCGTTCTTCTGGCGCAAGCGCCCAACCTTGGCGCGCGTTCACCCGATTTACTGGCAAGTCAGTCATTGCACTCTCCTATGCATTTTTATGCGTATTTTATATGACATAAGCTAATTGAATGGTGAAAAAACTGCAATGTTCGCCCACTGCGACGCAATGTCATGATAAGGTAACCATATACAAGATTCGCTTGCTAGGGCAGCCAATGGCGCGCGTTATATGTCGCGCATAATGCTTGGTTTTTTGTTTGGAGCTACTCAATGGCGTCTTCGCCAGACACATCGCCATCTACCGCCGCAGACCAAGGTCTGACGCGCCAGCAGATTAAGCAATTGCTGCAACAGCATCTCGACGCTGGCTGTGGCGATATTCTATCTGCCGAACCGGTGAATCATTTCGAAGCCCCCACTCAGCAAAGCGCCCCACAAGAAGCGCAACATGTTGCAGAACAGCAAGCCGGCCTTGAGGCACCGGCACAACCGACAGTTCAACCAGCACAACCAATACAAGCCGCCCAGCCGCGCATGGCTCCGGCGCAAACCACCGTTGTTGGTGGGCAAGCGCAACCGGCGCAAGACCATGCCGCTAGTGTGGCCGCCGCGCAATTGGCCGCCGATGGGGCTGGCGACATTGAGGCTTTGCGCGCCGCCGTCGAAGCGTTTGACGGCTGTGGCCTGAAAAAAACCGCCGACAAAACGGTCTTTAGCGACGGCCAAAAAGGCGCGCGGATTATGCTGATTGGTGAGGCACCGGGCCAAGACGAAGACCGCCAAGGCAAACCGTTTGTCGGGGTCAGCGGCGCGTTTCTTGACCTGATGCTGTCGCATATCGGCGTCTCGCGCGACGACAATCTGTATATCTCCAACATTATTCCGTGGCGCCCAATGGGCAACCGCGCCCCGAGCGAAGAAGAAATCGCCATTTGCCGACCGTTTATTGCCCGCCATATCGAGTTGGCAAAACCCGATTATTTGCTTTTGGTTGGCGGCACGTCGGCCAAGACGCTGCTCAATATCAGCACTGGCATTACCCGCCTGCGCGGTAAATGGCACGATTATGAAGGCAAAAATGGCAGCATACCGGCGCTGCCGCTTTTGCATCCGGCGTATATTTTGCGACGCCCTGAAACCAAGGCCGATATGTGGGCAGATTTATGTCTTTTTAAAGCCACAATCGCCGGAGACAAGACGTAACGTGTTTAAAACAGTGTTTCAGAAATTGTCTCTCGGCTGCCTTGCGCTTGCCAGTCTGCTGTGCCTATCGGCGACCAGCGCCTCGGCTTATATCATCCTGCCCGTGCCGCGACCCGATTATGAAGAAATCAGCAAAACCCTCGACGCCACCCTGTATGAAGAAATTTTTCTGCTGCAAGACGAAGCCAATTGGACGCGCGCCGACCGGTTGATTAGAAAACTCGATGACGATTTGCTAATGGGGCATGTGCTGTTTCAGCGCTATATGCACCCGACCGGCTATCGCGCCCGCTGGACCGAGCTGCGCGACTGGCTGAAACGATATGCCGACCACCCAAATGCATGGCAGGTATATAAATTGGCCGAAAAACGCCGCCCGCGTAACACCTCCATGCCCAAGCGCCCACCAGCGCGGGTATATTTTGGCGGCACGGCCAGCCCCGCCTCGCCCTTGTTCAACACCAGCAGCAAGCGGCGGATTAAGGCTTATGTCAGCGACCTGGTGCAGCGCGAGCGCCCGACCCAAGCCTTGCGTTATATTTCATCGCGCCCGCAATCGACGCGGCTCAGCGAAGCCGAATCGGATTTCCTGAAATCGCTGATCGCCCGCAGCTATTACATTGAAGGCAAAGTCGAAGAAGCCCTGACCTTAGCCAAGCAAGCCACGCGCAGTCGCCAATATGTGCAATTGGCAGATTGGCATGTCGGCCTCGCCGCCTATCGGCTCGGCGATAAGGCCTTGGCCCTGAAACATTTCGAACTGCTGGCGGTCAATGGCAATGCCAGTGATAGTTTGCGGGCCCGTGGCTCATATTGGGCGGCGCGGGTGTTGCACGCGCAAGGCGATATTGTCGAAGCCGAAAAACATTTCACCGCTGCGGCCGCCAGTGGGGCGCATTTTTATAGCCTGCTGGCCATGCAGCATGTCAGCAATGCGGTGCTGATTGATTGGCGCCGCGCCGATGATGCGACGGGCAATTTATTTGCCAACCATCCCTCTTTGCGCCGCGCCGAGATGCTGCGCGCCGCCGACCGGCCTGAACGCGCTGAATTGGAATTGCTGTATTTGCAGGAACGCTTGAGCGAAAGCGAAGCCCGCGCCCTGCTTTCCTATGCCCGCGAAAACGATTATCCGGCGGCGCAAATGGCGCTGGCCAATCGCCTCGGCAGTCGGCTCGGCACTGGTCTGCCCGTCTCTTTATATGAAAGCAGTTTCCCATTGATGCCAGACTCGCAGGATTTGAGCATTGATCGCGCCTTGTTGCTGGCGCTTATTCGCCAGGAAAGTCGTTTTAAGGCAGGTGCCAAGTCACATGCCGGGGCGCGCGGTCTGATGCAGATTATGCCGCGCACGGCGGCGTATATTTCCGGCGACCGCAGCTATTCGCGCAAACGCGGCAGCGACCAGCTGCTGGATGCCAATATCAAC
>JAHEIG010000045.1 GCA_024639515.1 Rhodobiaceae bacterium
GCATGCAACCCGTCTTCGTCAGACAAGTTGCTGAATTACTTGGCGTATTCATAAGTCATAAAAGAGTGAACGGTGGTGGGCGATACTGGGATTGAACCAGTGACCCCTACAATGTCAATGTAGTGCTCTCCCGCTGAGCTAATCGCCCGTTCCACGTCGGTAGGTCTGCTTCTTACAGGGGGCTGGCGAAAAAATCAAGCGTAACTGGCGGCGGTAGTGTGCGGCTGATGATATTTCCACCTGCTCTCTATATTGGCGCGCCGCATTGTGTTATAAGCTTGAGTTATGAACACGCTGTCGCCCTTTCGCCTTGAGTCTCCAGCCGCTGGCACTGATATCCCCGTCTTGGTCACCTCACCGCATAGCGGCGCGACCTATTCGGAGGCTTTCCTCGCCACCTCGCGGCTTGATGCCCATGCCATCCGCCAATCGGAGGATATGTTTGTCGACGATTTATTCGCCGCCAGCCCCGAGCATGGCGCGCATCTGTTGTCGGCCACCTTTCCGCGCGCGTTTATTGATCTGAACCGCGCACCTTATGAATTAGAGCAAGTCTTGTTCAAAGACCGCTTGCCCGACCATGTCGACAAACGCTCGGCCCGGGCCAGTTCCGGCCTCGGCACGATTCCGCGCTTGGTGGCCGAAAACACGCCGATTTATGACGGCAAGCTGACTTTCGCCGAAGCCGAAAAACGGATTGAAGAAATCCACCAGCCATTCCACGAAAAACTCACAGGGCTGACCAAACAAATGATCGCCCAGCATGGCTTCGTGATTTTGCTCGACGCCCACTCAATGCCAGATATTGCCAGCCAACGCTCGCTGGCCACCACCCATGGCGACGGTGTTGATTTCGTCCTTGGCGACCGGTTTGGCCGGGCCAGCGATAAAGCGTTGACCCAGTGGATAAAGAATTTCCTCGAGCATTGCGGCTATCGCGTGTCGATGAACAAACCCTATGCTGGCGGCTATATCACCGAACATTACGGCCAGCCGCTAAATGGGCTGCACGCGTTGCAAATCGAGATTAACCGGACGATTTACATGGATGAGCAGAATTACCAGCCGCATCATGGCTATCGTCTGGTGCAAAACAACATGCGCGCCATGATGGCCGCCCTGCGCGACGACATTGAGACATTGGCCCCGCATTTGCGGCGCAAAAATACCCCCGATGCCGAGAAGTCAGCGGCTGAGTAAGACACCCAAACCGGAGCCACCCGCATGACAAATTCTCCCTACGCCGCCTATATCGCCTTCGCGCATGAGCTGGCCGACGCTGCGGCGGCCGTTACCATTCCGCAATTTCGCAATCTGAAAGATGTCGACAACAAGCTGGCCGGCGGCGACTTTGATCCAGTAACCATCGCAGATCGCGGCGCCGAGCAAGCGATTAGAGATTTGATTGATACGCATCACCCGAGCCACGCCATTTTGGGCGAGGAGTTTGGCGAAAAACCTGGCCAAGACGGGGAGACCCTGCAATGGGTGTTGGATCCGATTGACGGCACGCGGCAATTTATTTCCGGCATGCCGACATGGGGCACGCTGATTGCGCTGAATGATGGGGGCGTGCCGAAACTCGGCATGCTCGACCAGCCGTTTACCGGTGAGCGGTTTTATGCCTGCGACGGCATGGGGGCGTTTTTGCGGCATCAGAATCAACTCGGAAAACTATCGACGCGGCCTTGCGCCCGCCTATCGGAGGCGACGATTTCGACGACCAGCCCCGAATGCTTTAAGAGCGATGAATTAGCACTCTGGGAAAAAGCCGCCCAATCAGCAAAATTGGCGCGCTATGGCGGCGATTGCTATGGCTATGCCATGGTCGCGGCCGGGCATATGGATGCGGTGATTGAAAGCGGCCTCAGCGCCTATGATATTCAAGCGCTGATTCCGCTGGTTGAAGAAGCCGGCGGGATTGTCACCTCATGGCAAGGTGGCGATGCGGCCCAAGGCGGCTCGGCACTAGCATGCGGCGACAAAGCCCTGCACGCCGAACTGGTGGTGCTGCTCGGGTAAAAACTAATCGGCGACGGCGGCGCTAAAAAACCCGTCGACATCGGCGAGGAAAGCCTGCCGCGTGGCGTCTTTTTCCATCACCAATTCATGTTTGGCGGCCGGATAGAGCTTACCTTGCCCATTGGGGACGTGCTGCAACACATGCGCGTGGCAGCGATTATCGACCAGCAATTCATCTTCGGCGGTGCCAATAAATAGCGGTGTCTGGAACTGGCGCAAATAGGCCGGTTTTTGGGTCTGCTTCATAATGTTGAAGGCACTCGACGACCAGCCGACACTGCGGCCAATGATTTTCAATTCAGGATGGGTGCGCCAGATTTTCTCACCCCGGGCAAATCGCACTTCATCATGGGTGATGTTATTCACCCGCCCCTCGCCGGTTTCGATAAACGGTGGGTCAAGCGGGCTCCACCGGTCGCCCGGCCCAGTGGCCAGCAATATCGGCGTGATCAGGCGCCGCGCAATCTCAGCCACTAGCGGCAGGCGCACTCCCATCATCGGCGCCGATTGCGCCAGCGCAACAAACCAATCGGGATGTTTATGCGCCGCGCGAAACGAGATTTGCCCGCCCATACTATGCGCAAAGCCAAAATAAGGCGCCGGACATGAAGCCCGCACCAGCAGGTCGAAACGGTCTTCCAAGTCTTCAATATTCTGGTCAAAGTCATCGAGATGCAGACGGTGCGGGTCGCTGGAATTGCCCTCAGACAAGCCATGGCAGCGCCATTCCAAGGCGGCCACGCAATAGCCCATCGCCACAAAGTCGCTAATCGTCTCGAAATATTTTTCGATAAATTCAGAATACCCCGTCATCAGCACAACCGTGCCGCGTGGGGTGGTGTCGGGCATAAACACGCCATTGCGCAGCATTTTGCCATCGCGCATTTTGAGATACCCATATTGGCCGTTTTGCGGGGCCGGATTTTCATCAATCTGACAAATTTTCGCGGGTGCATCCCACTCGATATTGGCTTGCATGGATTTTCCCTTTTGGTTTTTGCTATTCCCTCGCGTCACATTATCAGGCGTTGGCACAATAAAATAGGGGGTTTAATTTATCCGCCAAATCTGGAACATTTATCCAGAACTTTCGAGAAGGACATCCGATGAGCGAGCGCATGAACGGCTACTGGACATCACGACTTGGCTTTATTTTGGCCTGTGTCGGTGCCGCCGTTGGCCTCGGCAATATCTGGAAATTTCCGTACATGG
The DNA here is from genome assembly GCA_024639515.1 of Rhodobiaceae bacterium. Lineage (GTDB taxonomy): Bacteria > Pseudomonadota > Alphaproteobacteria > RS24 > RS24 > JAHEGN01. The sequence goes on from JAHEIG010000045.1 coordinate 3,235, forward strand.
CGGGCACGCAAGGCGGCGGTGCTTTTGTGCTGGTCTATCTGGTCAGTATTTTCGCCATCGCTACGCCGATTGCAGCGGCTGAATTATTAATTGGTCGCAAAGGCCAAAGCGACGCCGCCGGTTCGCTCGCCAATGTTTCCAAGCACGCCGGTTTGCGCAGCAGCTTTGCATGGATTGGCAATCTCGGCGTGTTTGGCGCCTTCACCCTGCTCACCTTTTATGCGGTCATCGCTGGCTGGGTCAGTGCCTATGTGGTCTCGGCCCTGTTTGGCGAACTCTCAGGCCTTGATAAACAATCCAGCGGCAGCCTATTTGACGGCTTGCTGGCCAATCCCGAAAAAATGATTATCCACCAAATCATCTTCCTTGCCTTGCTTGGGGTCATTCTTGTGCGCAATCTGGCCAAAGGCTTGGAGCGCGCCAATATTATTTTAATGCCTGCCTTGGTCATCATGCTGATTGCCATCGCCATTTACGGCGCCATTGTCGGCGATTTATCGGCGGCGCTGGCGTTTTTATTCACCCCTGATTTCAGCAAAATCACCCCCGAGGCGGTGCAGTCGGCGATTGGCCACGGGTTTTTCTCGGTCGGTGTCGGCGCCGCCATGCTGATCACCTATGGCGCCTATGTCGACGAAAAGATTGATTTGGGCAAGACCGCCATTCTCATCGCCATCGCCGATACGATTATTGCGCTACTGGCGGGGGTCGGGATTTTTTCTATTGTGTTCGGTCAATCGCTCGACGCCGCCGCCGGCCCGGGTCTGATGTTCACCACTTTGCCGCTGGCGTTTTCGCAAATTCCCGCCGGTGGAGTGATTGCTTTGGTGTTCTTCGTCCTCGCCTATTTCGCCGCTCTGACGTCGGGTCTGTCGCTGGCTGAGGCGATTATCCATTGGGGGGAAAAACGCTTCTCCATCAGCCGCCCCCAATCAGCTGTTTTGATGCTTAGCACCACCTTCATCGTCGGCCTCGCCACGGTGTTTTCATTCAATATCTGGCAAGATGTGCGGCTGCAAGAAACCGGCTTATTGGCCGACAAAACCCTGTTCGATGTGAAAGACTATCTGGTCACGGCTTATGTCATGCCTATCAGCGGCCTGACCGTGGTGATGTTTGCCAGTTGGCTGTTGCCGCAAGATCTGGCCCACACCGCCTTGGGCACGCAAGGGGGTTTATTCACCATCTGGCTGTGGTCAGCACGACTTCTGGCCCCGCTTGGCATTGTCTGGATTATCATCGCCAATCTGTAAAGTGCGCCCGATTTCCGCCGGATTTCTCGCAATTTCGGGGTTTTTTGCGTTTTTTTCAAAAAAATCTGCCGCCTAGGAAAAACAAAAAAATTTTCAAGACTTTGAAAGCGGTTTTTTTGTTCCCATCTCAAATCTACCAGCCGAAACACCGGTTGGCGCGCTGGCCTGCGGGCAGCGTAAAACCGCCGTTTTTGGCGCCATATTGGGCCATTACCGGCTTCTTGCTTGAAATAAGGAGATAAAATATGACACGTTTTGATTTAACCCCCCTCTACCGTTCAACCATTGGTTTTGACCGTTTGGCGAGTATTTTCGACACCCCGAATACGGCCAGCAAATCGGCCAGTTTCCCGCCTTATAATGTGCAGCGTATGGGCGAGCTGGATTACCGCATTTCAATGGCGGTGGCCGGCTTTAGCGAAAACCAGATTGAGCTGGAACAACGCGGCGGCATTCTGACGATTATCGGCGCGGCAGGTGAAAACCACGAAAATAGTGAGTATCTGTATCGCGGCATCGCAAATCGTGATTTTGAACGACAGTTTCAGCTGGCTGACAACGTTAAAGTAACTGGAGCCGCGCTCAACAATGGTCTTCTGCACATTGATCTGGTGCGCGAAATTCCCGAGGCCGAGAAGCCGCGCAAAATTGATATCGCGAAAACACTGAAGGCAGCCTAGAGCCCTCCTCCCATAGGCTGCCTGCCTTCCCCAAAGGCTTGTGTGCCCGACCAGTATCCTCTTTATCTGGTCGGGCTTTCGCGTTTATTGACTTGTCTTGTCTAAACTCTCTATCGTCTTATGTCAGAGTAAAGGGAGACAAGCATGGCCAGCATTAGATCAAAATTATATTCAGCCATTCTGCGCAAATTTGTTCGCGGCGGAATGATACCCGAAGGCGAAAAAGGCGTCGCCATGGTGCGCGAGCGCATGCAAAGTGGCGGCGTGCTAGGCCCCCTCATGAGGGCCAGCGCGTCAAATCATTCTGTCACCATTAATGGCTGCCACGCCGATTGGCATGGCGCCCCCGATGCCAGCCATACGCTGCTTTATCTGCATGGTGGCGGTTATATTATGGGGAGCCACGAAACCCACGCTGGTATGGTACGGCGACTGTGCCAATATGCCGGCATTCGGGCGCTGGTGCTGAACTACCGCAAAGCCCCAGAGCATCCCTATCCGGCAGCCATTGAAGATGCCGAAGCGGCGTATGATTTCCTCATCGCTGAAGGCGTTTCACCCGATCATTTATTCGTCGCGGGAGACAGCGCCGGTGGCGGCCTCAGTCTCGCTTTGATGTTAACCCTGAAACAAAAAGCCAAACCCCAGCCAAAAGCAGCGGCGCTGATTTCGCCATGGACCGACTTAACCATCAGCGGCGAGTCGCATGTCACCCGTGACCAACGCGACCCAATGATTGATGTATCGCGCATGGGCGAAGCAATTGATATGTATCGCGGCACCGAAGCGGCCGATCACCCGCTGATCTCGCCACTATTTGCCGACCTCTCAGGCCTGCCGGATTT
>JAHEIG010000136.1:0-5386 GCA_024639515.1 Rhodobiaceae bacterium
AAACTGCTGCTAAATTCTGTCGCCGCATTACCCGCCAAATCAGACACATTCACCGTAAACGCTTGGGTGCCTTCGCTGAGCGCTTGAAGCGCAGAAGCCGAGACAGTAATACTCGCCGCATTGCTCGACACAGAGCCAGTATAGTCATTGCCATCAATGGTTAGCGTCACCACTTGATCGTCTTCTGCACCACTGGTCACAACGCTCAGCACGCCATCAGAATCATCTTCCGCTGCATTTAACGCTGATCCAAAGTCAAAGCTGGCCGATGAAATCGTTGGCGCGGTCGCATCAACCGTCAAAGACACGCTGCTTGAGCTAGACGAGAGATTGCCGGCCGCGTCGGTTGAGGTCGCGGTGATGGTGTAGCTGCCATCCGACAGGGTTGACGGTGTCAAAGACCAATCGCCACTGCCGTCGGCGGTTGTTGTGCCGAGCGAATTGCTGCCTTCGAAGACTTCAACCGTGCTATTGGCTTCGGCGGTACCAGAAATCGCTGGCGTGTTATCATTGGTCAGACCCAGAGCGTCGACACTCGGCGCATCCGGCGCCACAGTATCGACCGAGAAACTGCTGCTAAATTCTGTCGCCGCATTACCCGCCAAATCAGACACATTCACCGTAAACGCTTGGGTGCCTTCGCTGAGCGCTTGAAGCGCAGAAGCCGAGACAGTAATACTCGCCGCATCGCTCGACACAGAGCCAGTATAGTCATTGCCATCAATGGTTAGCGTCACCACTTGATCATCTTCTGCACCACTGGTCACAACGCTTAGCGTCGCCGCAGAACCCGTTTCTGCTGCATTTAACGCTGATCCAAAGTCAAAGCTGGCCGATGAAATCGTTGGCGCGGTCGTGTCGATTGTTAATGTAAAGGGGGCTGACTGACCGGAAGAATTTCCAAAGTCGTCGATGCCTTCAGTGGTAATACTGTAACTCCCCTCTGACAAAGCGCCAGATAAGCTGAGCGACCAATTGCCGTCGGAACTAGATGTTGTGGGTTGAGGGCTGCCACCGTCTACCCTGACGTAAACAGTAATATTAGCTTCGGCCGTACCCGAAATTGTCGGAGTTGCGTCATTCGAATAAATCGCCGAAGTAATTACAGGTTCCTCGGGCGCAACGGTATCAGTTCCAGTAACGCTGTCTGAAGTGAAGACAGTCTCCCCACCTTCAGAATCCGTTGCGGTTACGACTACTCTAATGTCTTGATCCATTAGGTCGGAGCTAACCGTGAGTGTTGAGGCCGTGGCTGAGTCTATATTTTCAAACGACGCAAATACGTCTTTTGACTGCCACTGGTAAGTAAACGTAACACTTCCGTCGACATCGGACACCGTATCAGTGTCAACACCGATGACGCCTCCATATTCTCCAGTACCAACAAGAGCAACCGAACCGGTCGCTTCGTCTTCAACCGGCGTGATGTCAATTTGTGTCGGGGTCGGGGTCAGATCAACGGTTTCAGCCGTGGTTGTATTTTCCGCGTCGATGGTCAAAGTCGCAGCACTTGTGCCGTTTACATTGCTGTCACCCTGATAGGAAATGTCAGTCGATAAAATCGACTGAACATCGGAAAGCGTGCCGGTGATGGTGAGCGTTGAGGAGGTTGCATCGCCATATGTCAGCGTTCCGCTGGATACTGAAATGACAACTGAAACCGAGTCAGTCGATGACCACCCTTGGCTATCCAGCCCATATGTTCCTAAATTAATAGTGGTGAGCTGATCTTCGTTTACAGTGAAAGTGGTCATCGTTTAATTCCCTCAATAAAGCCAGCCGGCAGACTGACAAACAATTTACCTAAGAAAACGTTAGTCCAGCCATAAACCCAGCGGAATACCAGAAAAAGTGTATTTTCGATAATTTCGTGATATAACGCTGAAGATCGTGCGTTGCGTATTGGGGAGAGCAAACATTATGAAGAAGTTGAGCGTCGGCATTTTAGAAGACGACCCAATCATCGCAGACCGCCTATCAGCTATTTTGTCATCTTATGAGCCGGTGGAGAAAATCCACCTTTTTGGCGACAATTCAGCCTTTAGCGACAGCCACGCGCTGCACCAGATTGATATTCTTCTGGCCGACATCGCCCTGCCCGACGGTACTGGCATTGACAGCATTCAGTTGATGAATGAAGTCAACTCGGATTGCCTGATCATTGTTATCTCGGCAAAAAATGACGCCCACATCGTGATGAAAGCGATCCAATCGGGGGCCATTGGCTATCTCCACAAAAGCGATGATTCGCTGGAGATCGTTGAAAGCATTGAATCGGCATTGGCCGGTGAATCCCCCATCTCGCCGTCAATCGCCAGCTTAATCATCAAATCGCTGCAAAAACCAGCCGCCGCTACCCCTGCAACCGGGGACGCACAGAAAAATAAGGGCGCCAACTTAACCCAACGCGAAATCGAAGTGCTGGAGACATTGGCGTCCGGCTTGTCCTATGCAGAGGCGGCCAATATTCTGGGCATTTCTAAAAACACTCTGCCGGTTCACGTGCGTAATATATACGCCAAGCTCAACTCGAAAAACCGCACCAATGCCATTAACGTCGCCCGCGAGAGGGGCATCTTGTCTTGATGGCACGCCTTGCCAGTCGCAGTGTGGCCTTCGGGCTTGCAGCAATTGCCATTACGCTTTTATTTGCCTTTGCCGTCCGGGTTTATTTATCACCTGAAACCCGCACAACCGACCCGCAAACCGTGTCGCAAATGTTGGGGGACAAACATCAGCAATTACCAATATTTCTCTCGCAAATCGGTGCCAACCAGATACGCGTTGGTGAGACCTTAGATTTCCAGATCAAGTCACCGGCTGCAACGCCAACGGCCTATGACAGCGTTTATTTTCCTTTCGCCGAGGGAAATATGGTGTTTTCTTATCGCGGCGCGGTATTTTACGACTCACAATCGCGAGGCGATCTCTACAACGCGACCACCAATAGCACCATCTTGGCAACGCTGCCCGAGGGTTTCGTGGCCGGCGATCTGATTGACATCAGTGCCTCACGCGCCGAGACGCTAATCGTCAGATTATCCAAAGCGCATTTCGGCAATCGGCAAGACTTTCAGGCCGAACTAGACCGACAAGATTTCTATTATTCGACCCTGCGCGTGGTCGGCATTAGCTTTTGTATTCTGACGATTTTGTTTATGATTATCCTATTGGCGTCGGGCAAGTCCCCGCCTCACTATTATGGTTTGCTGGTTATGACCGTGTGGACCTTGTTGATGCAAATCACAGTGGCCATTCCCAAGACTTACAGCGACACCACGCTGCCTTGGCAATTGACATTCGCCTTCTCACCCGCGGCCATTTGCTGTGGCATGATTTTCATCCAAGGCGTGATGCAATTTTCTATCAATATGAAAGCGCGCAAGCTGTTGGTTGTGGCCATTGTTTATTATGTCTTCGTGCTGTTAAACGCCGCCCTCGGGATCAGCGACACACGCTTGATGAACCTCGTCGTCACGTCACCGTTTGTTTCGATGATTACCATTGTCGGCGGCTTCAAAATGCTATCCCACTTCGCCAAATACAGAAATGAATTGGCTGTCCTCATCTTCGGCTTCAGCCTGGTGTTTTTGGGCCTCAGCGTGACGCATGATGTCAGCGGGCGGCTCGGCTTAATTAATGGCAATATTTTTCTCAGTCGACCGGCCACACTTTTGCTGTTCATTTCGCTGACCGCGCTATTGGTTGATCAAATGTCGAAAGTCAGCGCCGAGCGTTTGCGCATCAGTAAAAGACTGGAGGAAGAGGTTGCGCAGAAATCAGCTGAGCTTCAAATGGAGTTTAATTCGCGTCTGACGTCAGAGCGTAATGAAGCGATTAGTTCAGAGAAATTGCGCCTGCATGATGAACTGCATGATGGCGTCTTGAGCTATCTCTCAACCATACACGCGATTGCAGATAAGCCGGAAGCCAATGATTCAGATAAGATTCGCGGTATAGCGAAAAACGCGATTAATGAAATCCGCTTCATGCTCGACACAGATGAAGCCGAGACGCATGGTGCCCTTTTGCGCACCCTCGCCTCTTTGAGCAAACACTCAGTAACGCCGCTGCAAAAGCTCGGCATTGAAGTGACCTGGGATATTTTGGAATTGGCGCAATATAAATGTCGCAGTTCCGACGATAACATCCATGTCTACCGCATCCTTCAGGAAGTGGTGCGCAATGCGGTTGATGGCGCAAACTGCCGTCATCTGGCCTTTGAGGGAAAATATTTCTCCGACACGAGTTGCCAAGTTAAAGTCACCAATACGGGCGGCGACACGTTTACCGAAGGCCGCGAAGGTGGGCGTGGTTTGAGCACGATGAAACGCCGAGCTGAACAACTAGGCGGTCGCGTGGAGATTATCGCTGTCGAGGGTGGCGCCAGCTTCACGCTCTACCTGCCGCCGCAGGTCTAATTAAATCACCACGCCCTGAAGAATATACAAATCATCTTGGCTAAAGCTCGCCGACCCGAGCGACCACGTCACATTGGCTAAATCGACACTCCCCGCACTGGCGTCCTGATCGACGAACAGGCTCAGAGATTGACTGCCATCGTCAAACAGCACCACCAGCAAATCATCCATCGCTGTTATGGCGGCACTATCCAGAAGCGAGATGTCGGTTTCAATCGCCGTCTCAAGCAGATTGACAATATCAGCGGCCCCAGTGGCGCTTACCAGCGGTGCCATGTCGGTTAGAAATGCATCGTCATCAACCACCTCACCAATATGCACCCGCAACCCGCCAGCACTTGGTGTGTCGGCCATGTCGATAATGGCTTCATAACCCAAAGCACTCATCGCCGGGCTGAGGTCGATCACGTCTTCGCCAGAGACGAAATCTGTCAGCGTCACATCATGGCCGCTAGTGACATAGTTATAGGAAAACACATCAGCACCGACACCACCTGTGACACTGACCTCGCCGGCTATATCAAACCACTCAGAAGCGGCGCTTCCGGTCACGCTGGTTGGCGCATCGGAACGATAAAACAGGGTCGTCGACCAATCTGACGTATCGACGTCGTCACCCATATCTTCGCCGTCAACATGCAACCAGACCGGATAATTTGTCGCCTCGCTAACCGATAATGAGAACACTAAGTCACCCGAGTTCAAGGCGCTATTGTCATCGACCACAATGGCACCAATGCGGGCCGTGCCGCTGCCGTCAGCATTGCTGCCGACATATTGGGCAAAACCATCAGCCGTGCCAAACGGCGAGCCGATACCGGTCGAACTGCCGTCAGCGCTGTCTGTCGTGTCGGAGATGATGGCGTTCCAGTTGACCTCGACATCGCCAAGCTCGGCGGTATAGAGGCTGACATCAGCGGCAAATTGCACCGACGTCGCGATGCTGGTGAAGGAGACGACAAAAG
>JAHEIG010000136.1:5396-15479 GCA_024639515.1 Rhodobiaceae bacterium
CTGAAACCGCCGGAATTTTTGACAAAATTGCCCAAAGCATCAATCCGTGGGATGGCCGCATCAATCGTCACATCGTGATCGCGCGCATTGCCATAAACATCGGTGGCGCGAATGGTAGTCGTATAAGAGCTGCTCAAATCGTAGAAATCGCGGCCAATAATCTGACCGGCTGGCTGACCGGCCAATTGGCTGGCCACGCTCGGGTCGAGCGACACCGCACCGCTTGTTGCATCAATGCTATACGGGCTGGTATTGCCGATCAGCTCATAGTCGACCGGCGACAGGGCTTCCACCTCGGCTTGGTAAACCACAGCCGGTGCTTGAGTTGAGACATAACTATATAAATCGAGGCCGTTAGAGGCCGTGCCCGCGCCAAAAACCGGTGACTGACTATCGACGACAAAACTGCGCGTTGACGCGGCGCTTGCATTGCCGACTGCATCAATCGCTTGTGCCGAAATGCTGGCGGTGCCCTCACCGATAAGCGCAAAATCATTATCGTTCAAACGATACGACCATGCGCCCGTCGAGGCATCAGCAGAGACCAAACGCGACTCTCCGGCAAAGGTCAGTTTCACCGTCGCACCCGCTTCGGCTTGCCCGCCAACATCGACCCCGGCGAGCTTTTCTAATTTGGAAATATCGTCATCGCTGGCAACCGCATTAATCGTCGGCGCGTCCGGCGCAATGGTATCAACCGCTTGGCTGACCGAGACCTCGGCGACATTGGCATTGCCATTGGCGTCGGTGAAAGCGGCCGCCGCCACGCTAACGCTGATTGGGCTGGAACTGTCGGCATCGGGTGTGACGTCTATGGTGTAAAGCGTCGCACTCAATTGCGACAAGCTACCGGCCACGCCACCGGTCACAGATATGTCGTCCGCGTCAAATCCGGTCACCGCCTCGCTGAAGCTGAGGGTGAACAACACCGCTTCGCGGGCCACGCCAGCCGTGTCATCTGCGATTGAAACAGTTGGCGGGCTGTCGACCTGCAAATCAATGACGTTACTGGCCAATCCATTGTTACCCGCGACATCGCTATAGCTATCAGCCGGCACTTCAATGCTCAGCGACGGCAATTCACTGGCTGGTGCGGTGAAGGTGGCGATATATTGCACCGCGCCATTGGCCAAGCTGGTCGGCGCGCTTAGATTGCTCACAGCACCGCCGCTGACGACAATATCGTCGACGCTAAAGCCAGACACCGCCTCGCTAAAGGTGATGGTAATCTCGGCTTGCTCAGACGGGGCCAACCCTTCGGCCGAGGTTGAAATCTGCACGCTTGGCGGGGTTAAATCGACCACCAGCTCAACCGCCTCGCTGGTTGTTGGGCTGCGGTTTTCCGCCTTATCAATGATATAGGCGGTTAAATCAAACGTCCGTTCCTCATCGGTCACCAGACTGAAGGTAACATAGCCATTGTCGAAATCGGTTTGCGAGACGCTGAGGCTGTCAATCTGGGCACCATCATCGAGCAGAAACACTTGGTCGCCAACAACCACTGCTTTACCGGTCTGGTCTTGCGTATCAAACGCCACTTGCACGGTCTCTGTGGTGTTGGAGGTTGGCGAGGTAACGCTCACTGATAGCGGCGTGCTTGGCGCAATAACATCGAGAAACTCGCTTTGCACTTCAGCAATGTTCTGCAGCACATCGGCAGGGTCTTCCAGCTCTTGCACGCCGGTGGTCGCCAGACTAATCGTATTGGTCAAGGCGGCAGACACCTCGACATCGCCGAGCGCTTCGGTCAGCGTTTCGGTGTTGGTTAAATCAACAACCGCATCGCCCTCTGAGGCCGCGACGAGGCTGGTGGCAATATTCGAGATAATGCTCTGGCTAGCTTCTTCGACATCTTCGTCGTCCAGCTCGCTGGTCGCCAAGGCGACAATCATCACCAACTGGGTGGCGGCTTTAATCGCTTGCACGGATTCGGCCGAGCCACTGGTCGCCACTTCGGCCACCGGATCATAATTCAGCAATGGGGTGTCTTCCGGCAAGCCAAGCGCTTTGCTGACCACGGCGGCGGCAGCTTCAGGATCAGCCGCCGCGCCACTGCGCACAACTTCCTGCACCAGTGTCGAGATTGGGTTGATGGTCAGGCCGCTGCCGGGTGCCGACAAGGCCACATCATTGACAATGCCTGTGTCGATATTGATGCCGCCCTTGATAATCAGCGCATGGTTATTCGGGTTGCTATCATCGCTGAGGAAGAAGTTACCTTGCGCGTCGGTGACCACGCCATCGAGTTTTTCTGACGCCTCGGCCTTACCGTCGCCATTGCTATCGAGATAAATCTGGGCGCCGCGAATATAACCGTCAGAGACCACGCCTTTTTGAAAATCACCCAATGGATTGCCGGCATCATCTTGCAAGGCAGAGACGCTATTGGCCCCGCTATATTGAAGATTGACCATGCTGCCGCTGGCAAAACTGGCTTGCAAATCGAGCACCAGATCGGCGCCATTAATCGATATTTGCGTGACCGGATTATCGCTCCCGCCAATGGTCACCGTGAAACTACTAATATCGGGCACAAACCCGCTGGCCAGCGCCTCGCTCATATTCAGCGTCAAGCGCCCGGCGTCGCCACCGGCAGTCAGCGACGCCACTTCCGGCAGTGCCGCATCATAGGTGAACTGGCCGCTATGTTGCTCAACCGAACCACCTGCCCCGTCAGAGGCGTTGATGACATAAGAAACCACACCCTCGGCCAGAGTCGATAAATCACCCGCCGCCACGCTGATGCTGGCACTATCGCTGGCGACAGTGCCGTCATAGCTGGCTCCATTGAGCGTCAGCGTCACAATCGAGCCATCGGCCAGACCACTTGTCACCACCTCTAGGCTCGCGTCAGCGTCGTCTTCGCTGGCATTGAGATACGCCCCAAAGTCAAAAGCGCTGCTGATGATTTCAGGTGACGCTGTATTGACCGTATAATTTTCTGAATTGGCCGCGACACCAGCATTACCCGCCGCATCTTGGTAGCCGCCGGTGACCCGAATAACATTGCTGTCATCGGCAACATCAACATCCGGCGTGAAGGTCGCGGTGTAGATTAGGCTGTTCGTGGCATCGACTTGCAGATTGCTTATCTGACCATTGGCGGCAGAAATATCGCTAGAGCCAAAGCCGACCGGCTCCTCAGAGAAGCTGAAGGTCACGCTCGCCGTCTCACCGAAGCTTAGCGCCGTAGTGCTGATGGCAACCGTCACTGTTGGCGGTTCAGTGTCAGAGGGGCCACCGCCTCCTCCGCCACCACCGCCGCCTCCGCCGCCGCCAAGCAGCACCAGAGCACCAAGGCCGACAGCCCAACCATAAGACGAGATAAACTCGATATCATCTAGCCGATATACCGCGCTCTCAATTACGTCTTCTTCAATCTCGGTGCTGGCTTGTTCAATCTCCTGCGGTTCCTCGACCGGCTCGACGACAGCTTCGACAGGCTCTGGCGGCGCAACCGGTTCGGGCGCTTCGGGCTTTTCGACGTCACCCTTCTTGATGACATCATCGAGCGAAAACAGGCTCCAAATTGGCCTGTCAGCCGGTGCCGCGTCGGCTGCGCGGCCCAATTCTGGGGCGTCGAGCTGGGCCACGTCCAGTCCCTCGCTAATCACCAAATCATCGATCTGTATGTTGTGGGTTTGCGGCCCGCGCCAATCAGTCATTTGGCTGGCCGTTACCAGCGCCGCCGTCTCATCAGCAGGCTCCGGAGCAGCCCACGCCGAAAGCAAATCGTTTTCCCTCACAACCTTGCTGAGCACATCCAACCAAGGAGCTAACAACATCTGCTATCTCTCCCCAAGTGACTGCGACAAGGTTTTGACAAGAGGTTTGGTGATGTAACTGAGAACAGTGTTGCGACCGGTAATCACCTCAACCGTTGCCAGCATACCCGGCAGAATCGTCAGCGCTTGGCGGTCGTCGCCTTGCAGACGATTGCCGCTGGTTTTCACCCTGATGCGGTAATAACGCGGTTGGTCTTTTTCGGTTTCTTCGACCAGCGTATCGGCGCTGATATACACCAGCTCGCCCGCGAAATCGCCATAGACGGTGAAGTCATAGGCCGATAATTTCACCGTCACCGGCAGGCCAATTTCGAGAAACGCAATATCCGATGGCGACACTTTGGCCTCGACAATCAAATCATCATCGACCGGCACAATTTCCAATACTTCTTCGGAGGCGCGCACCACGCCGCGCTCGGTTCTAAAGCGAATGTTTTTTACCACCCCATCGGCCGGTGAAACCAAATTGGTCATGCTCAAGCGACGCTGGCGTTGCACCAATGTTTGCTCAGCCGCCGATAGCTCTTCTTGCACCTCGCCCATTTCGGCCTGCGCTTCTTTGAAAAACTGATTGCGCACATTGGCCGCTTGCGCTTCTAACTCGGCCACTTGGCGGCGCAAGCGCAAGACTTCTGTTTCGCTGACATGGCCCTCATCGACCAATGGCTCATTGAGGCTCAGCTCTTGCTGGGCCAAGGCAGAAATCTCTGCCAATGCGTCTAGCTCGGCCATTAAGGCTTGTTTGCGCCGGTCATACAGACCGCGCTGATTGTTCACGAAATCTGGGAAAGCGGCGAATTTATCGTCGACGACAAAATCAACCCCGAACACTTCCGCCGACAGCCGCGCTAGGGTGATTTCCAACGCTACCTTTTGCCCCTGCGCTTCCAAGAAACCGGCCCGTGCTTCGGTGCTGTCCAACTCGACCAGTAGCTCGCCGCGTTTGACGACGTCGCCCTCTTTCACATGCATCACGGCGATGGAGCCATTTTCTTCTGACTGGACAATCTGCGTCGTTGAGCTGGCGATCACCTCGCCCTCGGCCCGCGTCACTTGGTCAATTTTGGCGAAAGACGCCCAAACCAAAAAGACCAGCAAAACCAATAGGGTCATGCGGATGGCATTAAATTGCGGGCGGAATTGCTGCTTATCATCAACGACGACGCTGCGTTCAGGGTCGCGCGAGAGCAGCCACAACCAATTCATGATGTGCCTTCCTTATCGTCATTAGAGGCCTCGGCCTGTGCCGCCGTGCCCTGTCCTAATTTCTCATCGACGCGCTGCCGGATGGCGCCGAGCACCTCGTCGCGCGGGCCGTCCAAAACAATGCGCCCACCACTGAGCACCACCACCCGATCCACTTTCGGCAACAGGTTAGGCTTATGCGTCACCACAAGAATGCTGTGGTCGCTAGGCATTTGCTCAAATAAAGTGCTCATCACACGTCGCTCGGTTTGCGCATCCATTGAGGCCGTCGGCTCATCCATCAGCAGGGTTTTGGGCTGCACCAATAGCATCCGCGTGATGCCAACCAATTGGCGTTGCCCGCCAGACAGCCCCTTGCCGCCTTCGGTGATCGGCAAATCAAGGCCTTTCGGATGGGCTTTGACGGCTTGCGCCAAGCCGGTGGCTTCGCAGGCAGCGAGAATTTTACTATCGCCGAGCAATGGCAGACCAAGCAGCAGATTTTCCTTCAACGTGCCGCTGAACAAACGGACATCTTGCGGCAGATAGCCGACCCGCTCGCGCACCCGCTCCGGTGCGATTTGGAAGACATCCATGCCGTCCATGGTGATTATGCCGCCTTGTGGTTTCACAAACCCGCCAACCACTTTCAAGAAGGTGCTCTTGCCCGAGCCAACCGGCCCGAGAATAGCGACGCGCTCGCCCGGCTTCAGGCGGAAATCAGCAATCGTCAGGCTTTGCCCTTCATCCGAATAGGCGAAGCTGGCGTTTTCGACATGAATATTGCCGTCCAAGACTTCCGGCACAATCAACCGCGCGCCATCATCGCGCTCGCCCGGCAGGGCCATAATCTCATCCAAATTTTTCAGCGACAGCTTGGCTTGTTGCCATTGCACAATCAGGCTCGGCAGTTGCGCCAGAGGGGCCAAGGCGCGGCCACCAATAATCGAGCAGGCAATCAAGCCGCCCATGCTTAATTCGCCAATGGTAATCAGATAGGCGCCAAAGGTAATCATCCCGGCATAAGTCAGCTGCTGAAACACTTGCGTCAGATTGGTCGATAGCGATGACAGGTTTTTCAGCTTCAAATCGCTCTCAGCCGTTGAGCGCACCAGCCGCCGCCATTTGCTCATCATTTTCCAATCGGCGTTAACGGCCTTTAGCGATTCAATACCATCAATCGACTCGATGAGCAGGCCATTCTTCTGATGGTTTTCTTCCATATTGGCGTAGGTGTAATATTCGATCGGCTTGCGAAAAGACAGGCCGACGACACACATCACCGGAAACATGATAATCGGAATAAACGCCAGCGGCCCACCAATGAAGGCGATAAAGCCGATAAACACCAAAGCAAAAGGCGCGTCGGCAAAAACGAACAAGGTCGCCGTGGTCATAAAACTACGCACCGACTCGAAGTGGCGAATTTGCGACGAAAACGAGCCGACCGTGCCGGGGCGCGCGTCGAGGCGAATATCCAAGGCTTTGCCGAAGAAGATGGCGCTCAAATCTTCATCAATGGCTTTCGTGGCTTTGTCGACCATATAAGCGCGCGATTGCTTAATCAGCAGCTCCAAGCCAATGGCAATGACCACGCCGGTGGCCAGAACCGCCAGCGTTGCATAACCTTGTGTCGGCACCACGCGGTCATAAACCTGCATGGTATAAAGCGCCACACCCAGCCCCAAAAGGCTGGCCACTAAGGTTGCCAACATGGCTTCAAAAAACACCGGACGATAAGCCAATAGGGCCGAGGTAAACCACTGCCCTGCCGAGCGCCCGCCAGATTGCGCCGCCGTCACATGATTGTCGATGGTCAGAGCGAAGCAGCCATCCGATGCAGCGTTAATTTGTTCGGCCGTCAACTCGCGCGCCACCCCGGTCGATGGCTCGACCAGAAACGCCGACTTACCGGCCCGGCCCTTAATCAGGAAAAGCTCACTGCTATCCGTGTCGAGAAACAGCAGAGGAAACTCGTATGTCTCCTCGTGCTCAAGGTCGACATCGACCACTAAGGCGCGGCTGAAATGCGTGCGCCATAATTCCTCAATCGCTGAGCGCGGCGACAGGTCGCCAATATCAACACCGTCATTCGATTGCTCAACGGTTTCCAATTTATACAGCGGCACCGCCTGCCCCAGATAGGCGCCATAGCGGCTCAGCAAAACCGACCAGTTATGTTTCATTTGGTCATCCGTCATGCCATCATCTACTACTTCCACACTCATGACGCGCTATCCCGCACAAACGTATTATTGCTCAGAGTCTGTAGCTTAAAGGCGTTGGCACAAAGCGAGGCTTGCACGCTGATGAGCTTGCTGGCCGATTGGTTCAATTCACGCTGCGCGTTGACCACATCCAGCCAAGTGCGTTTGCCGACTTTGTACTGTTCTAGATAAGACACGATGAGCAGCCGATTTAACGACACCAACTCGCTCAATGGCGGCAATTGATTTTGCGCTGCTCTAAAGGCGAGATAGGCAGACGCCACGGTTTCGCGCAAGGCCCGCTTGGCTTCAACCACTTCCAGCGACTTCACCTGTGTGCGTTGTTTGGCGGCGCTGAGTTTTGAAAAATTCGAGATGCCATCAGCCAATGTGTAGCGCACCGCCAAATAAGATTTTGTGTCATCTTCGGGGATTGCCACATTTTCTTCTTTGGCGTGCTCCACCCCGACCACCAGTCTTGGGGCGAATTCGGCGCGCACTTTTGACGTCTCGCCCTTGCTCTCGCCAATCTCTGCTTTCAGGCGGCGCAAGCCCGGCGAATAAGCCATGGCTTGTCTAATCAAATCGCCGCTGGTCACGTCGCTCGGCACATCGCAGGCCAGTCTGTTGACGGTGTTGATATCCACGCCGGTCAGCTCGAATAATTTTTCCCGCTGGCGCCCAGCTTCTTCGCGCAAGCCGACCACTTCCGATTGCGCTTGGGCGATGCGGGCGCTTACCGTTGTATGGTCAGAACGCGGGCTTACTTTGGCCGCGACGCGCCGCGAGATGGTGTATTCCAATTGCTTCAAAGCGTCGAGATTTTCATTGGCTTGGGCCACCGCATCGCTCACCCGGCGCAAATCAATATAGGCGGTGCCAATATCGCCGATGATATTCTGCTGTATCTCATCGGCGCGGGCTTGAAACGCCGCCAGCTTAAATTCGGATGCGCGAATTTCGGCTGAAATCGCCCCGCCCGACCAAATTGGTTGTTCCAACGATACCGTCGTCGCTTGCGCACCACGGCGTTTGTCTTGCATGCTGTAGCTCAGCGTCGGGTATCTTTTCCAACGCGCCGCATTGCGCTCGAGTCCGGCGACTTTGGCGTTGCTTTCAGCGACTTCAACGGATGGGTTATTTTTAATCTGCGCCAGCAGCATTTCCAGCGAGGTGACTTCCAAACTATCGGCACTGGTGGCCGAAAAGACACCGCCCAGCAAACCCAGCACAACAACGGCTTTGACGGAATTCCTCATTTTCTTCAGCCGTGGCTTTACTAAACGCATTTAACTTTCCAAATCTTACTTAAAAACACTACTGTTCGAACCGCTAAAGAGAAATACCCAAAATAGGGTATTTGGCGCCGGGTAGAACAAAAGTTTTATAATATTTTCAGCAGTTTACCGATAGCTTAACGGCCAGCCGCCGGTCAGATATTGACCCCCAATAGCCGCCGATAAAAGCCGCTGCTGGGCTTAGTCACACATCAGCCGATGATAGCTGAAATCGCCATCGCGGATGAAGGCAAAATCAGCCTGCGGCGTCAGATGCGCCCACAGGCCAAGCGTCCAGCTTTCATAATGGGCGCAAAACGCCGCCACCTCTTGGCGGCTGGTGAACTGCCACACGCCACTGGCGGCGGCATTGCCTTGCTCTTGCTGCCAGCGGCTATCAATCACCGCGTCAAAGCTTTCTTGGCGCAACACCAACAGCGCTTGCAGCGCGTCCCACACCTCGCCATAGGCCGCCACGGCGGTTTGCGTCCAACTTTTCCACATCGCTTGCGGGTCGTGGCTTTGCTCCCAAGCAGTTTGCGCTGTGGCGTCGATAAACCCTGCCCGCACCCCGACACACCAGCCTTCCAGCAAAATCACATCGGGGCGGCGCGCCATCACCGGCCATTGATCGGCTGGCATTAAATCATCATGGCTTTTGCTGAATTGCGGCACAATGGCATGGCCATCGCGCAATTGGATCAGCGTTTGCTTGAGCAAATCGACATCATGCGTGCCCGGTACGCCGCGTGTCGCACAAAGCGGGTGCACCGTCTCGGCCAAATGCGCGCGCGCCGCCTTTGACAGGTAAAAATCATCCAGTGACAAGGTGATGGCGGTTTTGCCTTGGCTTTCCAGCGCCGCCACCAAAGCCTGACACAGTGTGGTTTTGCCGGCCCCCTGCCCGCCAGAGACGCCGAACAGATAGGGTGCGCTTTGGTGCTGCAAAAAGCCGGTGAGTTGGTCAACCAAAGCTGGCAGTTTGATCATCGGTTTAATACGCCGCCTCAAGCACCTGCATCACCTCATCGGCCTGCGTCACTGGTCGTGGGTTGAAGGCAATCGACGGGTCGCCAACCACATGCGCGGCAATGGCTGGCAAATCTTCCGCCCCGACGCCGACATCACGCAAGCGCGTCGGCAGGCCACATTGCGCCACCATCTCCTCGACATGGGCAATCAGCGCATCGGCCAATGCCGCATCGCTGCCACCTTTCAGATTGAGCGCCGGCGCCGCTTTGGCGTAAGCTGCTTCGGCATGCGATTTGTTCCAGCCCAACACATGCGGCAAGACAATGGTGCTGGCCTCGCCATGCGCCACCCCCTTACCGGCACCGACTTGGTGACGGATACCAGCCACCAGCCCAAGGCTGGCATTGAACCCCATCGACATCGCCATATAAGCGCCATAGTGCAAGATTTGCCGCCCCTTCAGGCTGGCTGTGTCACCCAGCGATTGTGGCAGATTGTCAGCAAGAATTTTCAATCCTTCCAAGGCATATAGATTGGTCATCGGCCGCGCCCGTTTGGAGCCGAGTATTTCCAGCGTGTCGGCGAGGATTTTCATTCCCGTCCCGGCCCATAAACGGTCAGGTGTGGCCATGCAATAATGCGGGTCTTGAAACACCA
>JAHEIG010000136.1:15532-17610 GCA_024639515.1 Rhodobiaceae bacterium
ACTTGTGCCGCCAGTTTCGGGTCACCAAACATCAGCTTCTCGCCGACGGCGCGGTCGGTGATTGCCATAAAGGCGGTGTATTCACTGCCCGATAATGTCGTCGGCACAACAATTTGCGGCACTTTCGGTTTATTGAGCGGCGGCACGACGGCACCGGTCTCAGGGCTGAAGCGTATCCGCATGGCCTGTAAATCATCGCCTTCGGCCAGCACCATGGCGACCGATTTGGCCATATCAACGACCGATGAGCCTCCAAACACAATCAACCCGTCAGCCCCCGCCGCGCGCGCCGCATCAGCCGCCGCCAATACCGCTTCTTGCGGGTTATGCGCTTTCGATCCGGCGAAACAACCGACCAGGGCATCGCCCATCACCGCCTGCACGTCTGCTAGTAAACCATTGGCCTCAAGCGAGCCGGTCGACAGCAAAAACGGGCGTTGCATCATCGCCGCGGCGACGTCTGGCAAATGGCTATCGACGACTTTTTCGCCATAGTGAATGCGCTGCACGCGCGGCAAAACCAACTCTGACGGTGCTAATTGATAATCCATAAATAACCCTCCCTAATACGACGACTGTGCCTTTGCCGGCGCCAGCATATCACCGCGCCGATGGCGGTTCGAGAGTTATCTCCCCCACAAACATTGACCAAGAATTGACCAGGCTGGGCATAATTCGCTTGTTATTTAAAATTTTCTATTCCTATCATCATGACAGTAAATTCAATTGAGGAGGAAATTATGGATTTTACTGAAGTAAATATGTTTTACGCTGGTATGTATCAGGCCATGGGTCTGTTGTTTATCGGATCATCATTCTTGCTATGGGTGGCGATGCGTGTGACCTCTGTTTTGGTCGAACGCAATACCGACAGCATCATTGCTAAAGTGTTGGCTGTGGTGTTCGGCGGCGCTGTCACATTGAACTTTGTTGGTGTTACCGCGCAGATGAACTACCTGCTGCTGCAACACGGGTTTGCGTTGAAACAGCTCGCCGCAACCGGTGTGACCTCACCAACAGCCGAAGCGTTTGTCGCTGGCCTGAACCTTGGCGACAGCCTGCCTGAGCCTTCACTGGCCAGCAATCCAGTGATGTTGATTGTCGGCCTTATTGGCTTGGTGTTCTGCATTATGCCGCTTTTCGTCCCGGCTAATTCACAAAACGCTTAAGTCTGAGCAAAAGATTTTTCGAGAATGCGCGGCCCCTTGGGTCGCGCATTTTTTTATCTCGATGGGGCGTTCTATCAGCTGTCGGAAATCTTGATGCTGCTGGCCCCCGGCAGTTTTTCCGCCAAGCTCACGCCCATCATTTGCGCCGGTGTAAAGCACCCGCCCGGGCCGTTATAGCCCATCAAATAGGCTGAGGTGATGAGGATACCATCCATCGTCACCGTGTAGCCATTGGGCACCCGCAAGCGCGCCACTTTGGTGGCACCTGCCGCATTGCTCACTTCGCCCCAGACCAAAGTATCGCTGCTGTCGCGTTCTTGCTGGGTTGGGCCGGCCACGCTTTTTTCGATTTTGCCTTTGGCAATGTTTTGCACGAATTTCAGTTTCAACAAATATTTCACCAACGGAAACAGATAGACACCGAGCCGCCCGCCACTGTGCTGGGTATAGACGGCGATATTGGGAATCTCGGTCTGATAAAAGGCCGTCGACAAGTCACCCCACGGAATAACCGAGGACTCAATCGGCCCATCGCCATAATCAATATTGCGCATTTTATAGCCACGCCCGACTGTGACCATTTTCCCGTCTCGGCGAATTTTCATACCCTCGCCCAAAAGTTCCACTGAGGTTTTGGCGGTGCCCTGACTGAGCGAAGCATTGCCAGCAAACGCCAGCGTCAAATGCGTGGCATCGGGCATCGCTTCATAAAGAGCACCAGACACGCAATCGGTCGGAATAACGTCAAAGCCAACCCCCGGGCACAAAATCACCCCGGCCTGCGCCGCCTCATGGCTGAGTGCTTGCGCCGTGTCGAACACGCCCATTTCGCCGGTAATGTCGGTGTAATGGGTCGCCGCTTTAATGCAGGCGCGCATCATCTGCTCGGCAGTGGCCGAAAACGGTCCG
>JAHEIG010000136.1:17620-27862 GCA_024639515.1 Rhodobiaceae bacterium
CTTCACATCAGCCAACTGCTCGGCGACATGGTCGATATCTCGTAAATCGAATATCCGCGTCTGCAGGCCATGCTTATCGGCAATCGCCTCGATAGCCGCTTTGTTACGGCCCGCCAAAATCGGCGAAAGGCCTTTGCTGACCGCTTTTTCAATCGCCAGCTGGGCCGAATAACCATTGGCGCCATAAATCAGCCATTGGGTTTTTATTGTCTCCATTGTCTCACTTGATGCACTCATGAGATATTCCTTCTTTGCTCAGTTATGCAGTATCAAAGCCTTCCAGTTGGTCGCGTTTGCGCCACTCGGCCAATAGGTCAAAAAACGCTACCGGCCCTTCGCCATAGGCCATATTGGCCTGCGTCTGGTTGCCATGGCCTTCGTTATTGTAATAGCCCGGCGTGCAGGCTTCTTGGAACGACTCGGTATCGCGGGCTTTTTTGATAATCGTATCGACCCAGCCTTTTTCGGCCTTGGTACTGGCTTCCATGCGTTTAAGGCCACGGGCTTTGGCGGCCGCCACAATATACGCCATGTGCTGGCTTTGCTGGTCCAACGCATAGGTGAAATTGGCACTAAAGCCCGATTGTATCGGACCATAAAAAAACGCATTAGGGAAGCCGTTCACATGCATGCCGTGGAAGCTTTGCATGCCGCCCTCCCATTTATCGGAAATCGACTGCGCCTGTGTGCCGAAAATCTGATATCCGGCGCGCCGCGCATAATCCGTTCCGACCTCAAAACCAGTCGCAAAAATTATGCAATCGACGGGGTATTCAACATTCTCAAACACCACACCGTTTTCTGTCATCCGCTCGACACCCTGCCCGTTAGTGTCAACCAACACAACATTGGGGCGATTAAATGTCGCCAGATAATCATCATGGAAACAGGGGCGTTTGCAAAACAGCCGGTAATACGGCTTCAACCGCTCAGCGGTTTCGGCGTCATCCACAATTTCATCGACGCGGCCACGGATCCGTTCCATTTTGAAATAATCCGCCAGCTCCATTTCCTCACGCACATTCATGAAATCCATCGCCTTATCGGTCAGATAGGCGCGCGCCCCTTGACGGTAAAACGCAGGGTTGACCAAGCCGCTCAATGTCCACAAAGCTAGCCGCCGACGGGACGGGGCTTTATCTTGCAGACCGCCAAACAAGTCACGAAACGCATCGGTCCAGCCATCGCGAACCAAATCTTCCCTCACCGGCTTTCCGGCAAGAATTTTTTCAAAATTGCGGCGTCTTTGTTCGTGCCAACCTGGGGGTTGCTCCTTCAGCCATTCGCCGTCTGTGGCGCTATTATTGCGCACCTCAACCGATGATGGCGTGCGCTGAAATACATAAAGCTGTTTTGCTGAGGCACCCAAATGCGGCACGCATTGGATGGCCGTCGCGCCAGTGCCAATAACCGCCACGCGCTTGCCTTTCAAGCCGGTCAAGTCGCCATCTGAGGTGCCGCCAGTATAGCCATAATCCCAACGGCTGGTGTGGAATGTGTGACCTTTGAAATCGGTAATGCCACTAATTGCTGGCAGTTTGGGACGATTGAGCGGTCCATTGCTGTGCACAACATAGCGAGCATTCAGTTTATCACCTTGGTCGGTTTCGACCAGCCAGCGGCACGTTGCCTCGTCCCAGCGAGTGCCAACAACTTCGGTTTGCAATAGCGCCTTGTCGTATAGGTTAAACTGCTCAGCGATCTCCTGACAATAAGCCAGCGTCTCTGATGCACTGGTGTATTTGTGGGCTGGCACAAAGCCCGTCTCTTCCATCAACGGAAAATAGATATATGATTCGATATCGCACGACGCACCGGGGTAGCGATTCCAATACCAAGTTCCACCAAATCCGCCGCCTTTTTCGATAATCGCAATCTCGTTAATGCCTTGCTGTTGCAAATGTACAGCTGATAACATTCCGCCAAATCCGCCACCAATGATAATCACTTCTAGATCGCGTTGTTGCGCTGCACGGCTTATAGCTGTTTCCAAATATGGGTCATCGACGAAATAGGAGAAATCACCGTCCACTTGTTGATATTGTTCGTTACCGTCATCCCGCACACGCTTGTCTCGTTCTACGCGATACTTCTCTCGGACAGTTTCAAGATCAACCTGATCCTTCAAATCATACATTTATTTTGTTCCCCAATCATCTGATCAAAAACTCAACCTAAAATCCATCGATTGGTGCAGCAAAACTGAGCTTTTTGTGCAGAAAAGTACATAAACCTATGCCCCAATCCGCAAGGCTATAAAATAACATTTATTTAACCGATTAGTCTATTTGTCAGCATAGGATTAAGGTCCAGGTATACTTAGGCTAAAATCTACATCCTAGAATCACGTGCCTAATCGACGCAGCGAGGACACGGTAAGATATTTATTATATAATTTAGGATCATTCACTTTCATCGAATATCCGCCATCCAATTCGGCTACCTGCGCTAGACGAGTCATGCGTCCCGATTGCGCATCGAATGCATGAACACGCGTCCATGACCAATAGGAGTTAGCGCCATTTGTAACCTTTTTAGTGCCCGTGTCGTAGAGGGAATAAGCACCATCGAAAGACTTGAAAACTTCTCCTCGTCGATCATATGTGACCATTGCAATAGGCGACTGAGTTCGCGCATCAAACCAGACACGCTTTTTACCAACTGGCGCTCTGGCGAAACCAATAGGCTCAGCTTCTACTACAATTGCTTCAGGCACTAATTGTACTTTCGTATCCCAAAACATGGCCCCCTCAACCCCTCCATGAGTTGTATGCTCCCAATTATCATCTTCCCCAGTCCAACTATCTGCGACGGCTGCCAGATACGGACCACGATGTACGATCTTAAAGTTACCCCACAGCAGGAAAGGGTCTCCAGCCGCCCATGCGTCAGATAAATATAAAGTATTACCCGCAATCAATGGTTCAAAACGCTGGTTGGTGGGAAAACGTCGTACCCTTTTGAAGGCTGGCAAATACCCGTGAAGTTCCGGAAACTTACGCTGATCATAATGCCAAATATTTAGAAATGAGGTTCCCGCTACATCATTCGGTTTCAAAAAGATGATATTCTGATACCGCAGTTTATCTTCATGTCCAGGCCAGTAAGGCTTTGGATCCATCGACACGCGACCTGTAGCCTGATACTCCACCCAAACAGACTCATATTCATACGTGACTTTTCCGTCAGCATCGAGGTCTGTTTCTTTCACAGGGTACAGTGATGCGTCATGTCGCCCCCACGAGAGGGTGGCGTTAGCGAAAACCTCAGTGCCGTTCTTTGGGTTAGGAAAAGGTGTCCCACCAATCCAAGGCTTTCCATCTCGCGTTGTTACATTGCCATCGGCATTAAAGGTCGCTTGACCATCATTTTTGAAAGTCGCCTCCAAGTAATCATGTGGGTTTAATCGATACAGATCTGTTGTCTGAGGTATAACATCCAACACGCGGCCAAGTTTCTTGACCTGGAGATACTGTATCGGGTCCAAGAGTTCCTTGATTTGATCCACGTTTTCAGAACTTATCTGTCCGGTGTCAGAAATCTTTCCGCGCGTATAAGTATCCAACGACATTAGTTCATCAGGATATGCGCGGGTATGATCTCCATCTGCCGCCAACACCGACCATAACGGCGACAGGACTCCCATCGAGGCCCCTGCTGCTCCCAGATTTTTTAAGAACTGACGTCTTGTAAAATCACGTGTGTATTTTTTTAAATGCATGATCTATTAATCCTATCCATTTGACAATAACACAAGAAGAAAAATGGCCCGCACTAGGGCGGGCCACTTAACATAATACTCTTACAAGAATTTAGAAGTAGTAAGATATTCTTGCAAAGATTTCATCTTGGGTCTCCAATGTGCCCATAATGTCATCATTTCCGCCGTCGCTATCGAGTATATTGGCGTATAGATCAAATTGGAAATCGTCCCTAGGGCGCCACTTGACACCAGGTTGAACCAAAACGCCACCTTCCAAATCATAAAGAACAGATAAGTCAGCTCGCCAGATCAAATTCGGAAATGGTTGCTGTACAGCAAACGCAACTGCGTTGAATTCACTGTCACCTGTGGGGACACCACCCGTTTGCTCATCAGAACCGTTGCCCGACAGATGTCGACCAAACATGTCGCTTTCAGTCTTATGCATCCACTGAGCCACAATGTACGTAGCGGGGAATTTTGAAGAGAATTTGTGATACTTCTCTAATGAGACTACTGACGTGAATTCGTCCTCAACGATTTTCTGCTGAGAAAGGCTAGGGTTAGTAAAGTTACGATCGGGTGTGTATGTTGCTTCAACCCCAAAAATCAATTGGTCTGTGAAACTATCAGGAGCACCCATGAAGACGTACTTCATGTTGGCGCCATAAATAACCTCTTCATCATAATCCCGATGGAGGTAGCCGCGCAACGGACCAAATCCTAACGATGGATTAAAGAACAGATCCAGCTCGCCCTTCGCTAGAAGGGTTGGGGTTGTAGTACCAGGAGCGGCACCATTAACAACTCCCGCAACAGCAGTTGGTGAAAAAGCACCCGCAGTTGCCGCATCTGCAGCGAAAGGAGCATCCGTAATAGAGGTATCCAAGGTAGTCACAGGGTTGAATCGGAGCCAAGACGCGCCCCAGAACCATTCATCCGCACTTGCCGTACCCAATGGGTCCGGAGCAAACGCCAATCCACTCAGAATACCTTTAGCATCCTCTCCAAGATCGTTACGCGCCCAGCGATACGTGCCATCTGGAGCGGTTCTTGCAATCGCACTAAACGAAATATCGAAGTCCCCAATCTGCCCGGAATACCTAGCACCAAAATCAATATCATTTTTATCCTGGTCAAACCCTGGCTCCTCGTAAACTGTAAATGCTTCAGCTACTAGACTGTATGGCCCACCGTTTCTGGGAAGAATTGATGGCCGGAATTGTTGGGCATATGCTTCCAACTCCCAGTCGTTATCAAAACGATAGCTCCCCCTAATCGCCAAGGACGGAATGCGACTGTCGGAGTACTCTTCTGCAGCCACGCCTAACACACTGTGACGACGCAAATCGAGCCCCTGTACACCGTCCGCTACACGGAAGAAAAGCGCCTCACCCCAAGCAATCTGCTGGTTGCCGACGCGCAGCCAAAGCGGACCATTATTGTAGTCGAGATATAGAGCTGGTAAATCGACCATATAATCCTCGCCTACATACTCAATCGCCGACCCTCGGCCATCATCAAGAGCCCCATTACGAATGGTTTTAGTTGGCCCAAGCAACCCACCTGCAAATATAGTCGGCTCTGGATTAACTCCAAGCTTTTCAGTTCCCTTATCACCAAAGTGGTCATAGGCTTTGAAGAAATCGTGCTGACTAAATTCTTTGTATCCCCGCAATTTCATGTAGCCAGATAAATTACTGGTAAATTTGGCTTGTACGTCAAATTCAATTCTAGATGCGAATTGCGTCCAGTCTGGCTCACGTTCTTGAATGTAGTCCCTCGACGTATAAGAATCGTTGGAAATCGCTCCGAATGATGGATCTACAACACTCAAGTTATTAATGTGGTTGGTAGTTTCTCGGCCGTTAAAAGGCGAGCCCCAATGTGTATGTTGGTTTGCTCCACCCGTATTAAAAGCCATTTCTTGCCGGAACATACCGGTAACGCTGAGGCTTGTCTCAGCGATTGCTGCCCCACCGCTTAACACGACCCCTAGTGCCGCGAATGTTAATGTACTCTTTTTCATAATAGTATCCTCCACAATACTTATCGAATTAGAATTTTATGATTTGTCCGAATTGCCCAGCGGCAATAAAACGTCTCCCGGTTTGATCGGGCGACACGCCAGAAATTCCTTGATACCAGCGTCTCTCGGTATCACGATTTTTCAAAGAATCCCATGACTGACCATTATCATTGCTGTCCAAAACAGCCCTTACGCCAACAACAACGATTTTCTCCCCTGACGACGATACACCTAGCAGGTTTGCATTAGTTCCCGAAGAACGTTCTTGCCAATTTACGCCATCGTCATCTGACGAAATGATATACCCAGCTTGCCCAACACCAATTAATGTTCCCCCAAGGGTTTGGTGAAGAGCAAAGACGGATGAATCGTTCTTGTTGTGAACTGACCAATCTTTACCGCCATTTTCGCTTCTCAAAATCATACCGAATTCAGCAGATACAAGGATTGTTCCGTCCGCAGTCTCCGCCACATCGTATAGATGGGGTTCAAAGCCGTCGTCCACCAACGCTTCCCAATCAACCGCAATTTGATCGAATTTAGCACTTCCAGGATCACGTTTTATAATCGTCCCAAACGCACCCACTGCAAGCTGACTTCCATCACTAACGCTCATAACACTTAACAAACGTTGAGTGGTTCCTGTTTCGAGTATGTTCCAAGACTTTCCATCTAGAGATCCCTCGTAAGCCCTACCGGACTGGCCAACTAAGACTGGCCCACTAGAGGTCACCGCAAGATCCATAGCTGCGAACTCTCCCGGCGAATCGGCCTTGTTCCAGTTTGATCCATCATTTGTAGATGACATCACCAGCCCATGACCTCCTACAGCCCATAAAACGCCATTGTGTTGCTCAATAGAATAAATAGAGTCATGCGGCATTCCCGCCCGAAGTGCCTGAATGTTGTCGGCAGCCGAAGCTGTACCGACAACACCAAGTGCTAGAGAGAAAATAGCTGCTTTTAGAGACAGCATCAGACTATGCGCCCAACCTGCGGATCGCAGATTTGGTTAGATAACGATCGTAATCAGCAGCATCATCATAGTGGGTTTTATAGCCGCCAGACATAGACTCAACTAGCTGCGGAAGCGAAATACGTCCCGTTTGAACATCGTGAACAATAACAAAGTTCCACGACCAGAGCGGCCCACCTTTGTAAGCTTTTGTAAGCTTGCCGTCCTTATCAATGGACACGCCATTACCGTGTTCGAAATTTTTAAACACTTTACCCTGACGATCATAGTTGACACTGGTATAAGTCACCATAGTTCTCGCGTCGATGTATACACGGCGTTTACTAATAGGCGCACGTGGATAGCCAACAGGCTCACATTCAATCACAATCACATCCGGAATTACTTCATAGCTCGAACGGAAGAAGCTCGTACCAAGCGGACCGCCCGTGCGCTCTCGTTTCCAGTTATCGCCTTTACTATTAAAGTTACCCGCACCAGCAGGACCCACCATTGGTCCACGGTGGACAATTTTAAAGTTGCCCCAAGTCAACCAGGGGTCGCCTGCACCCCAAGCATCTGACAAGTACCAAGTAGGACCAGGTAAGAGCGGCTCAAAGCGTTGGTTAGTTGGGAAACGGCGCACCCGTTTAAACGCCGGCAGATAACCTTGGAGCTCTGGGAACTTCCGCTGATCGTAAGGCCAACTGGACAGGAATGCTGTACCTTTTACGTCCTGTGGCGAGCTAAAGAACACTGTCTGATAGCGGATCATATCCTGCTTATCTTTGAAATAAGGTCCGCCGTCCCCTGTCCGACCGGTAGCTTGCATCTCGATCCAAGCAAAATCGTACGAATAGGCGGTAGTCCCGTCTGGGTTAAGATCATCCTCTTGAATGGCGTAGAAAGTATTGTCATATCTTCCCCACGACATAGTGATGTTTGCAAATGCTTCACGCCCTGTCTTGGCATCCGGGAATGGGTTCCCACCGAGCCATGCCGAACCATCATCTGTAACGACGTTGCCCTCTGCATTAAATGTTCCGCGACCCGTATTTTTAACAGATGCACTCAAATAATCAGGTGGGGACAGATAGCCGGGATCTGTTGTCGTTGCATGAGTATCAATTTCACGCGACATTTCTTTAACCTGCATGAACGCAACTTCGTCCATGTAGTCTTTGAGGTGATCAACGTTATTGGCGTCAATTACATCACCGTTGTTGATTTTACCCTTAGTTAATCCCTCAAAAGACGATATTTCGTCTGGATAGACATTTTCCAGGGTGCGCCCCATTGCAATGGTAGGCCAGAGTGGCGCCAGAACCCCCGTCGCCAGTGCCCCAGAAGCGACTTGCTTCATGAAGAAGCGCCGTGAATAATTAGAATCAAACTTTTTAATGTGCATTTTTCCCTCCAAGAAAAATTTTTTCTAACCCCAGCTCCATGCCTAACCGACTGTAAGTTAGGAGGAACCATTAATATCTAACAGTAATTTTTATCGATTTGTAAACCTCTTAATGGCCAACAATTGATATTTCCTTTTTTTATTTTCAAGTGTGTCATATTTTCCTCCAATCCTCCTGAAGCCAAGCTATGTTTGCGCTAACGAAGCGCGGGCGCATGAGATAGACCAGTAAGGGTACACCCACTAAGGCCACAACCATATTAATGAGCATAACTAATACTAGCAGCAGTCCCATATCAGCCAAAAACTTGAGGCCTGACAGGAAGTACCATGGCAAAATACTGATCAGCACGATGGTAGCGGTGAAAAAAATTGCCTTCCCTGTGGTCATTACAGCAGTCTGAATAGCCTCGCTATAGTCACCCTCCCCAGGATATTCCTCACAAATACGACTTAAAAGATAGATCCCATAATCGATACCCACACCAATTCCAATCGCGGCAATCGGCAAAGTGTTGACATCAAGCCCAATTCCCATCGATACCATAACCGAACCCAACATGAGGTTCGACAAATTTACGGGTATCAAGAGTAAAATGCCGGCTAAAACCGAGCCATACGCCAACGAGCATGTAATCAGAATTACAAGGTTTAACGCAGCTAAAATATACCACTGATAAAGATCAACCGTCTCGTTTACGGACTGCTGCAAAGCAATTGCGCCCGTAGCCATACGGATTTTAAACTCTGGGAAATCCTGCCCCACTTCAGCTATAACTTGTCGAGTAGCCTCAAGAGCTCGATCAACAGTTTCCTGTTTGTTATCCTTAAACCACAAAGACACAGTGCCGTTTTTTAACTCAAAATCTGCGACATGACTAAATGCCTTTGAGCTTGCCCCCAACAGAAGTGCGCCCGCTGCAGCATTTACAGCAAAATCTTCATAATCAAGTGGTGCCCACTTAGGGTTCCCTCCTTGATAAAGACGATTGGCCTCCGGGAGATAATCGGCAAACGATAATGTCGCAGTAGGTGGGTATTCGGATTCCTCTAGCTTACGCTGAATTGAATTCATAACTTCTACTGTTCGTGCCCGCTTCACCGTTCTAATGTTCTCGTCCTTACCTTCGAAAACAATCTCAAGCGTCATTAAACCCGGAAAATTATCATTAATAGCCCTTACTGCTCCGTTATAATCGGACTCTTCCCACAATAGATTGCTGCCCTCCACAGGATTCCCAACCTTGATTTGAGGGACGGTATAGAGACAAACAGCAATGACTGCAGCCAAGATAGTCGTTGAATACCTGGCCCCCCGACCGAAGCACAACTGAGATATTCGTTTCAATAGCCCAACGATCGCGCCATGAAACTTCGCCCCTTCCTCCTTACCAAGCAGAGCTTTTACGTTTTTGGGTGCCGGGAAGTACGAGAGGAGTATGGGTGATAAAAACAGGTTTGCAGGAACCAAAATAAGTGCCCAGAAGCCACAAAATAAAGCAAACCGCTCCATAACCGGTATCGGAGCGATCGCAATAAGGAAAAGCCCCATCGCGTCAGTAAAAATACCCAAAGCACCGGGAGCCATTAATACCCGCAGTGAGAGCTCGGCAGATTTATGCCTATCACCCGTCTCATCGTAAATCTCATAGTAGCGTTCGATGAATTGAACACAGTGACTAAAAGATCGAGCAACCAACAACAGCGGAACCACCATAATGAGAGGTTCAATCGGGTCTCCGATCCATCCGACAAAACCAAACCCCCAAATCGCAGCAATTAAACTAACAAAAAGTGGGGTTACGACTCCAGGAATGTTGCGCATATAAAGTATCAACGATACGAACAAAGCAGTAAGTGTGATGCCAAAAATAGCCAGCATTTCGGTTTGATAGGTATAGACCCAGCCCGTCAGAATGGGTGCTCCAGCAACATAAATCTCGTGATTTTCATCGCGTTCACGTTCGGCCAACGCCTGCACATAGTCTGACGTTTCGCCGTAGTCTAGCAAGCGCTCAATGAAAGTTGCGGTGACCATCGTCGCCTTCTCATCGGGCGATATAAGAAATGTCTGCACATAGGGGGCCTTATTAACGCGGGCCTTGAACTCTGCCATTTCCGCGTCTGTCTCGGGGGCTTTGTCGCCC
>JAHEIG010000136.1:27872-30192 GCA_024639515.1 Rhodobiaceae bacterium
CTGTCGATCCCGTACGGTGTTGCCTCGGAATATCTAGCTTTCTCCGTGGCTATGGACAATATCTGATCGTGGTCTACCGCAGGAGCGAGATCGATATCGCGACTCAAACGCCAAATCTTATCAAGCGTTTCCGGGTTATAAATGTCTCCCGACTTGACCTTAACCATCAAAGTTACCGTAAGCGGATTACCGAAATTCGGGTGGTCTTTAAACGTTTCAACGAATGGATGATTTTTTGGAAACAAATCGGAAAATATAGTTCTTATGTCCACCCTCTGCATACCGACAGCGAAGAACGCTGTGATCAGCATAAGGATGATAAAAGACGTCATTCGGTGACGCATAGTAAGACTGGCGAACTTGTTTTGAAACTCTTCCATTTATCCCTCCCAGGACCGTAATTGATGTAAGGCTGCGGAGGCCTAATCAGTTGAGAAACGAAACGTTGACTAATTTCGACAACGTGTATCACAGTTTGTTAATTCGTATAATTAGTCAACAGTTACCGGGCATATAACCCCATTTTTTCGACATTATTTCTTTTGTGCAGAAATGAAATACAGTTTAGAGCCTTTCAAATAGAAATTTTATACCAATTTCCTAACCTGATCAGAACCATATACGGATAGTGATTAGGTATATTTTGGGGACCGAGGCCTCCTGACCGATTAAGCCGGTCTAAATATCTATTACCTGAATATTAATATACTTGCGTTGAACATTTTTAATCTAATTGGAAACCATGGTAATCATCTGCCGCAACCTGATCACAAATCATTCGATAGGCCCCAACCCCGCCAACATAAGCAAGAAACATTCTGGGTTTCCCTGGAACGTTAGCGCCCATATACCAACTGTCAGCCTTTGGATAAAGCGTGTTGCTCGCCAAATGTGCAGTGTGTTCTGCCCAATCAAGCTCCGCCTGATGTGTTGGCTCTATAACGGACTTTGAATTGTGCTTCATCCAGCCAATACAGTCGCTAACCCAGTCGACATGCTGCTCAATAGATACTAGCATATTAGATAAGACGGACGGGCTCGATGGTCCCGTGATTGTAAACAAATTCGGAAAGCCGTGAATAGCGAGTCCTAAATAAGATGTTGCACCATCTTCCCAAACATCCGTCAAACGTTTTCCGCCTCTACCCCTAATGTCCACATTTAATAAGGGGCCAGTCATTGCGTCGAAGCCCGTCGCATAGACTATTGCATCGAATATTTTTTCTCCATCATCGGTTTTAATACCATTTTCGGTAATTGTTTCGATAGGTGTACGTCGTAGGTTTACTAACTCTACGTTGTCTCTGTTAAATGTCTCGTAATAATCGGTGTCGATACATGGACGCTTAGTTCCATAAGGGTAGGCCTTTGGCGACAAATCCTCTGCAGTCTGCTTGTCAATTACGATATCCGCAATTCGAGCGCGAATAAAGTCGCCGATTTCTGTGTTCGCATCTTCGTTAGTTAAGACATCAGTGAAAGCGCCCATAAGCCCAGTTAAAAGCCCGCTGTCCCATCCCTCTTTATATCTCTGAACACGATCATCTCTTGATAAGCTGTCGCTACGCTCAGTAGGCTGATCCGGGTTAATAATACCTAACGGCGATTTTCGTTGTCGCTCGCGATACCCGTCATAATCAGATTTAATCTCTTCGATTTCTGGATCTGTTAGATTACGGTTGTGCGCCGGAGTAGAATAAGCAGCCGTTCGTTGGTAAACGACCAAATGCTCTGCCTCTTTAGCGATGAGGGGTATTGACTGTATCGCGGACGACCCAGTGCCGATGACGGCCACATTCTTGCCGTTGAAATTAACCCCCTCTTTCGGCCACAACCCCGTCTGATATGTCTCACCCTGATAATCACTCCGCCCATCAATATCGGGTGTCTTAGATGCCGACAAAACGCCTGTTGCCATCACCAAATATTGCGCACGCACCCGTCGCCCGCATTCCGTTGAAATCAGCCAATCACCATTAAAATCATCAAAATGGGCAGAGCAAACACGGGTGTTAAAAGAGATGCTCTGCTTCAGATCAAAACGATCCGCCACATGCTGCGCATACTCCAAAAGCTCTGGTTGGGCCGAATATTTTTCGGACCATACCCAATCTTGCTCCAGATCCTTAGAAAAAGAAAATGAGTACGCCATACTTTCGATATCAACACGGGCGCCAGGGTAGCGGTTCCAAAACCATGTGCCACCCACGTCGTCTCCACTCTCAAAAACTTGAACATTTAGCCCCATTTCTCGCAAGCGATAAAGTTGGTACATACCTGAGAACCCTGCGCCCACTACAACGGCATCATATGCTTCGAC
>JAHEIG010000015.1:0-7713 GCA_024639515.1 Rhodobiaceae bacterium
CGTCAGGTCGGTTGGTGGCGGCAATCAGAATAATGCTCTCATTGGCTTCAAAACCATCCATCTCAACCAGCAATTGGTTCAGCGTTTGCTCGCGCTCATCATTGCCGCCGCCGAGACCGGCACCACGATGGCGACCGACCGCGTCAATCTCGTCAATAAAGATGATGCACGGGGCATTTGATTTGGCTTGCTCGAACATATCGCGGACACGGCTGGCGCCGACACCAACAAACATTTCGACAAAGTCAGAGCCAGAAATTGAGAAGAACGGCACATTGGCTTCGCCGGCAATGGCGCGCGCCAAAAGTGTTTTACCGGTGCCCGGCGGGCCAACCAGCAGCGCCCCTTTCGGGATGCGTCCGCCGAGGCGTTGAAACTTGCTCGGGTCTTGCAGAAACTCGACGATTTCTTGCAAGTCGTCTTTGGCTTCATCAATACCGGCAACGTCTTCAAAAGTGACGCGGCCATGCGCTTCATTGAGAAGCTTAGCTTTTGATTTGCCAAACCCCATGGCGCCACGGCCACCGCCTTGCATCTGTCGCATGAAGAAAATCCATACGCCGATGAGCAGCAACATCGGGAACCACGAAATCAGCACACCGAGCAGACTTGGTGAACC
This sequence comes from Rhodobiaceae bacterium, assembly GCA_024639515.1. GTDB lineage: Bacteria > Pseudomonadota > Alphaproteobacteria > RS24 > RS24 > JAHEGN01. The sequence continues at coordinate 620 of JAHEIG010000015.1, forward strand.
AGATTGGTCAGGCTTGGCGGTAATCGATACGCCACGGTCTTGCAGGCGTTGCACCAGCGTTACGTCATTGGGTGGGGCGAATGTGGTGAAGGCGCTACCATCTGTGTAATGGCCGCTAATCGCGTCGCCTTCAATGGTGACGTCAGCCACGCTGCCCGCATCGACCTCAGCAACAAATTGCGAGAAGTTGATTTCGCGGTCAGCGCCCTGCGAAGATGGCCCCTGAAAGACACTAAACAGGGTAAAAAGCATAAGGCCCACAACGGCCCAGACAGCTAAATTTCTCATACCACTCAATAAAATCCCTTCGGTTTTGGGTTTTGCCCCCCAAATGCGGCTGCAGGGTTTCTGCGTTACTTAGAATATAGGTAAGCAGCTTACGCTTTACCAGTGTTGTCGCGCGCAAAGATGGCGGCAAATGCGGTTTTATTTTCATCGCGGGCCGCCCGAAACCCCTTTCGCGGCGCCAAGGCGGCACATGCAAGCACCCCGTCAGCATTAAAAAATGCTGGTAAAACATGCAGATAGGCGGCTGGAACGTGTTTTGGCAAGGGCCATTTATCAGCCTTGAGCTGGGCCAAGCCATCGCGCCCTAATGCGTCAATATATACACCTTGTTGGGCCTGTTGGCGGCTCAAGGCGACGTCAAAACGCTGGTCCCAGAGCTGGCGGGTCGGCTGGCTCAGTTTTTGCTCGCCTAACCCAGCCGCCTCGCGGCCCAGCATCAGCGTGTCGCGGCGCCAGCGCATCAAACACCCGGCCAAGGTGGCGGCGCCTGATGGGGCGTCGGCCACACGGGCGCACAAACGCGCCAAACGTAGGCGTTTCGGAGCATAAATCTGCCCGCCGAGATAGCTGATCAGCGCCGCTAAAATGCGTTTCTGCATGGCTTCCCCGAGGGCCAAAAACGGCTGGCGGCAAATCTCGATATAGCCATAGTCGCTCCAGCCCGCCTGCGCCTGCAACCACGCCACTGCCTGCGCGTCAAACACCGCCCGTGCCTGCCGCATATGGTTGGCCACGGCCACCAGCTGCTCGGTGGCCAGATTATGGGCTTGTAAATGCGGCATTTGTTGGCGCAAGCGCACGCGCTCATATTTGGTGTCTTCATTGGATGGATCTTCAATCCATGCTTGGCCCGCTTTCTCGAGCATTGCCCGCAACGCCGCACGCGGCACATCGATAAGCGGGCGCATCACCTCCACCGCGCCGGCTTTGGTGTGCAGGCGCTGTAATCGGCTCATCCCAGCAAGCCCGTTGACCCCGCTGCCATGCAGCAAACGCATGACCACGGTTTCGGCCTGATCTTCGCGGTGATGGGCGACCAGCAAGGCGGCCGCTTTGTGCTTCTGGCACCATGCCGCCATCGCCTGATAACGCTGCTGGCGGGCCGCTTCTTGCACCCGCGTGGCGTACGGCGGTTCGGGGGTTTTGAGGCTGATATGGGCCAGCCCCAAAGCCTTGCACCATGCCGCCACTTGTTTGACTTCATCGCCTGCTTCGGGGCGCAGACCATGGTCGACACTGAGGACACTAAAACGCGGCGCCTGTTTCAGCTTGGCGGCGCGGCTGGCGAGCAGCAATAGCGCCATCGAGTCGGCCCCACCTGAAACCGCGAGGGCATAATGTTTGGCCGGTTTGAGCCGCTTGATTTGGCCCAGAAACCACGAGGCCGTGGGGCTTTTTAATGGTTTAGCTTTGGCAACCGGCACGGCGTTTTTCAATCTCGGCGCGTTTCACAATCGCCTGTGGCGCGTCGGGGAATTTCGCCTCCAATTCAGCGAAAGCATCGCAGCCGGTTTTCTTCTGGCCAATCGCGTTGAGGGTAATGCCGAGCTTCAGCAAGCTATCGGGCGCCTTCGGGCTATCGGCATATCGGGTGTATCCGCTGAGGAAAGTCTCGGCGGCGCGTTTGTAATCCTGCCGCACATAATAGGTCTCACCGAGCCAATATTGCGCGTGACCGGCCAATTTATGGGCCGGGAAATCAGCCAGCATTTGCCGCAAATCGGTTTCCGCGTCGCCATATTGGCCCTGCTGAAGCGCGTTTAAGGCGCGGTCATAGAGCTTTTGCGCATCGTTCAACACAGGCCGCGTCGACACCGCCTGCCCGGGCACCGGCATGTCGCCCTCGCCGACCAATTTGGTCGTTTCATCCACCGACGTCACAGCGATGCTGGGCGTGCCGTCACTCGCCGCATTTTCGCTGTCGGCGGCATTTTCGCTGTCAGCCCGATCATTAGATAGAGGCGCGCTCGGCACCGGGTTGGGGCGCTTAAGGCGGCCCAGAACTTGCGTCTCCTCAGACAGCGACACACCGTCATTTTGCAGCCTTTGCAAACGTGTTTCGATTTGCTGGAAACGGAATTCATTGTCATCAAGGGCGGCTTGCTGGCGTTGCGCGATGACATTTAATTGCGTCATCAGGGTTTCGACTTGGGCCCGCACGCCGCGCAGATTTTCTTCTAGCTCATTGAGGCGGGTGCGGGTTTGCGCCGCCATAATATCGTCGGCACTGGCACCGCCAGAGACCGCGTTCAAATCACCGGCTGGCACGCCGGCCAATTGGTTTTCGACCGCGTCGAGCCGATTGCTTAATTTCAGCGTCGAGGTCATTTGGTTGCGGTTGACCAGATTGCGGTGGGCTTGCAGCATTTGCTCGAGTTGGTCGAGGCGCATTTGCAAATCGGAGATGTGTTGGCGGGTCTGGTCAATGCCCGCATCGGCTGCATTGGCTGCATTGGTTGCAATCGGTGTGGCACTTGGTGTGGGCGCGTCAGCGTTTTGCATCGCCTGCTCGACCAGCGCATTAATCTCAGCCGCCGGTGGCACGGTTGCCGGTTGTGCGAGCGCGCTGGGAAGCAAACACGCCATCATCGCAACAGCGACATAAGCGGAACGGGAATAAAAAGATTGTACTGACATCATAACTCACATCTTAACCGAAAAACGGGCCAAATTGCGGCGACTTTTCACCGCCTCGCCCGTTAAAAGAAAAAGGGCACCCATGGGTGCCCTCGCGTTTTCTTGTACCTGCCGATCCGCGACTTTGACGATTAGCGGATAACAGAGACGGCGCGGCGGTTTTTCGACCAGCAGCTATCGTCAGAGCACAAAGAAACCGGGCGTTCTTTGCCGTAAGATATGGTCTGCAAACGGGCGCTATCGACGCCTTGGCTAATCAAGAAGTCACGCACCGCATTGGCCCGACGCGCACCCAAAGCTAGGTTGTAATCGCGTGTGCCGCGTTCATCGGCATGGCCTTCAATGGTCAGGCTGATATTGGCGTTTTGCGCCAACCATTCGGCCTGTGCCCGCAACGCACCGCGTGATGAGCTGTTCAAGCTCGACTGATCGGTTTCGAAGAACACGCGATCGCCAATATTTTCAGTTAAATAAGAGCCGGTGCTGGAGCCGCCATATTGCGAGCTGGTTGACGAAGACGAATACGAAGGACTGGTTGAAGACGATACGCCATTCGACGTTGAACCACCGCAAGCACTCAAAACGAACGCTGAAGCTATCATTGCCGCCATAACTGACATTTTTTTCGACTGTTTCATTCTTTGCTCCTTTGAACTGCAACTCTTATTGTCGTTTTTTTTCCAACCTAACAGGAAACAGGGCAAAAGCAATGTTTCCCGCATAATTTTAACGCCGCTTCATGCAACTTTCGTGTGGTTAACGAATAAGCGGCGACCACGCTGGGTCTGACGCCCAACTTGGCGTCGATACGGGCCGCTCATTATAACCGGTGACATCGACCGTCCACAGGCTCGGGCCATTCTCAGCCCCTTTTTGCTCGCGGAAGAACACCAAGACACGGCCATTGGGCGACCATGCCGGCCCTTCATTGTGGAAGCCTTCGGTGAGAATACGCTCGCCACTGCCATCGGTTTTCATCACCCCGATGAGAAACCTTCCCTTATAGGTTTTGGTGAAAGCAATGAGGTCACCACGCGGCGACCAAACCGGCGTCGCGTAACGCCCTTCACCATAAGAAATCCGCCGCACATTGGTGCCGTCGGCTTCCATCACATAAAGCTGTTGCGTGCCCATGCGGTCGGACTCAAAAACAATCTGACTGCCGTCGGGGGCAAAACATGGTGCCGTATCAATCGCCAGAGACGAGGTCAAACGCTGGGTCTCGCGGGTACGCAAATCCATGGTGTAAATATTGGCATTGCCGTTGCGCTCAAGGCTCATAATAATTTTCTGACCATCCGGCGAGAACCGTGGGGCAAAGGTCATGCCCGGAAAATCACCAACCACTTCCTGCTGGCCGCTTTCAATATTCAGCAAATACACGCGCGGGCGGTTGCGGTAATAAGACAAATAGGTGATTTCCTGCGAGGTTGGGCTGAAGCGCGGGGTCAGGGCCAAAGACTGGCCATTGGTCAGCTCGCTCTGGTCAAAGCCGTCCTGATCCATAATCGCCAGTTTTTTGACCCGACGGTTTTTCGGGCCAGACTCAGAGACATAGACAATCCGCGTATCAAAATAGCCGTTTTCGCCGGTCAGACGCTCATAAATCGCATCGGCAATCAAATGGCTGACGCGGCGCCAGTTTTCCGGCGTGGTGAAAAATTGCAGGCCGGTCATTTGCTCTTGCGCCACCACATCCCAAAGCCGGAACTCGACCCGCAAGCGGCCATCATTTTGCATGATTGAGCGACCAGTCACCAAAGCCAGCGCGTTGACCAAACGCCAGTCCTTGAAGCGGGGCCGCACATTGACGTCTAATTCGCTTTCAATATAAGCCTCGCGCTCAATTGGCCGAAACAGGCCCGAGCGTTCGAGATCGGCGACAATAACCTGCGCCAAATCACTGCCGACGCCGTCTTCACTGACAAAATCCAGCACCGCAATTGGCAGCGGTTGAACATTGCCTTGCGTGATATCGATTTTTAGTGCCGCCGTAGCCGGTTGCAGCAACAGCGCGACCCATAAAACACTGACCAAGCCCAGCAGCCCGACGCGTCGGGTGCGGAAACGGTTTTTAGATAGCTCACTGGTCATCATTTTAACTCCTAGCTTCCCAACATCTTACGGGGATCGAATGTCAGTTCTATATCGCGCCAACTGGCGTATTTCTCTATCGGCATATCAAAGGGCTGGCAACGGTGAATGGCCCGCAACACGCTTTCGGCAGCGGCGCGGAAAAACGGATCGCCCAACTGACTGCGGTTGACCACCACCGGCCCGGCCAAAATCGCGCCATTGGGTGACAAAGACAGCCTTACATTAACCACTAAATCCTCGGCCCGTCGAGCACCGGCGGGCGGCGACCAGCATTTCCGCATTTGGGCGCGAAAGGCGTCGATTTCATTGAGCGTCAGCTTGGCCGCCACCGGCGCCTCGGTTTCGGTTTGCGGGCGCGGCGTGTCAGCCGCCACGGCGTCGGGGGTTTTATCCAACAGGGCGCGCACTTGGCCAATATCCAATAGCGGTTTGGGTTTGGGTGCGGGTAAGACGGGCCGCGCAATCGGTGAGGCGCGCGAGACTTTAAACACGGGTGCCTGCGTCACCTGTTTTTCTGGCTTTTCGACTGGCGACTTTTCAGCTTGCGTCAGCGTCGGCATGGCGTCCTGCTCAAGGGCTGGCGGCGGCGGGGCTTGCTCGGGGGCGGCGCGTTGCGGGGCTGGTGGCGGGGTTTGCTCGACTGTTTCTTGCGGTTTGGGTTTATCAAGCAGGCGGGTGAACTCATCAATGGTGACGATATCAATCGGCAAATGCGTATCCAGCAACACGCGCGGCGCAACTTTCGGCGTCCAATAGGCGAGCAGCGCAACCACCGTCAAATGCAGCAGCACGGAGGTCAACACATCGGCGCGCCATAGCCCGCCCTTTTGGCTGATCTGCGCTTGTGCCGCTTGGTTCATCACTGGGCCCCACCGGTTTCTGCCTTATTGTCGGTAACCAGCGCGACGCGCGCGAAACCGGCGGCATTAATCCGTGCGACAACAGCGGCGACGCGCCCGTAAGACACATCCTTGTCGCCGCGTACATAAATTCGTTGGTCATAGCCGCTGCCGACAATGCCCTTCAGGCGCGGCATCAAATCGCTCAGGGCAATCTGGTTTTCTTCGATAAATATTTGCCCCGCCGCATTGATTGAAATCGCCAGCGGCTCCTCATCGCCCTGCAACGATTGGGCACCCGCCTTGGGCAAGTTTACCGGTACGCCGACGCTCAATAGCGGTGCCGCCACCATGAACACAATCAGCAGCACCAGCATCACATCGACCATGGGCGTCACGTTAATCTCAGCCATTGGCTGATAGCGCATGCGTTTGCCGCCGCGCTTTGGTTGATTGACGCCATTGGTCATGCCCATGGCTTAAGCCTTTGGCTGGCGGGCAACAAGATTGATGAAATCATCGGCAAAATGATCCAGTCGCGCGCCCAGACGCGAGATATCTTGCGAAAATTTATTATACGCAATCACCGCCGGAATCGCCGCCAATAGGCCCAGACCAGTGGCAAACAACGCCTCGGCAATACCCGGTGCAACCACGGCGAGATTGGTGTCGCGGGTCATGGCAATCGCCTGAAAGCTGTTCATAATCCCCCAAACCGTGCCGAACAGGCCGATAAACGGCGCCACCGCGCCAACCGTTGCGAGAAACAGCAAACGCTTTTCGACCCTTTCCATTTCCCGCGCAATGGCGGCGGTCAAGGCCCGCTCAATGAATTGAATTTTCGAGAAGCCAAGCTCATTAGTGGCTTCTTTTTGCTGGCGGCTAAACTCTTGCATCGCCGCGTTGAAAGTGTTGACCAGCGGCGAATATTCTTGATTGGCCAATTTGCCATACACCGCTTGCAGGCTCTCGCCCGACCAAAACACCCTGTCGAAATAATCTGACTTTCTGGCGATACGGCGAAACAAAAAGGTTTTCTCGATAATAATCGACCAGCTCCATACAGACGCCAAGATAAGCCCAATCATCACCAGCTTGACGACCATATCGGCTCGCGCAAATAGTGACCAAAGTGAAAAATCAGTGGCAGCTAAGTCAGCCGCGGTTTGAACTGCTACAGATTCCATATTTTACCTCAATTAAGCCCGTATTATCGCGCAAATGTGACCAAAC
>JAHEIG010000015.1:7723-30136 GCA_024639515.1 Rhodobiaceae bacterium
GGCAAGCGACGCGGGCGGCTGTCAAGGTCGACGCAGGCTGCCTTCAATTTGGCCCGCCACAAACATGTGTCGCCGCGCATGACCATTTGCTGAAATTGCATGCGCGGCCCCTTGGCCAAGATACACACAGACAGCACCCGCAATTCGTCATCAATCCGCGCTGGCGCGAGAAAATCAATATCCATATGGGTGATGACAAACACCAATGGCACATCCAGCTCCAGCAATTCCGAATGATGCACACCAGAAAGACGCAGAAAGTCCGAACGCCCGCGCTCGGCATATTTCAAATAATTGGCGTGATAGACGACGCCGGAGAAATCCGTGTCTTCATAGAACACCCGTAAATCAAAATAATGGGTTTTGTCCGCGAACCCGCTACTCATCATTTGCCCCCATCAAATAAGTCTGCCTCATGTTTGGCCGAAGCCGGCACATCAAGCCCGAGATGGCCGAAAGCGGCGGGCATCAGCACCCGACCGCGCGGCGTGCGATTGACAAAGCCGAGCTGAATCAAAAACGGCTCGACAATATCTTCCAGCGCATCACGCGGCTCGCCAAGGGCCGCCGCCATGGTGTCGATACCAACCGGCCCACCGGCGAATTTTTCTGCCATGACGCTTAAATAACGGTGATCGAGACCATCCAGCCCGCGTTTGTCGACATCCAGCCGCCCAAGCGCCGCATCGGCCAGCTCGGCGTCGATAATCGCTTTGCCAGCGACATTGGCGAAGTCGCGCACGCGGCGCAGCAAACGCCCTGCCACACGCGGTGTGCCGCGCGAGCGACCGGCAATTTCAAGCGCCCCGTCATCGCTCATTTCCAGCCCCATCAGCTTGGCGTTTTTGCGGATAATCAGTTCCAGTTCATCGATTTCGTAGAAATTCAGATATACCGGAATCCCGAAACGATCGCGCAGCGGGGTGGTCAGAAGGCCCGAGCGCGTGGTCGCGCCAATGAGGGTAAATGGCGGCAAATCAATTTTCACCGAGCGCGCGGCTGGCCCTTCACCGATAATCAAATCCAGTTCGAAATCTTCCATCGCCGGATAGAGAATTTCTTCAACAGCCGGGCTGAGGCGGTGAATCTCGTCAATGAACAACACATCATGGGCTTCGAGATTGGTCAACAAAGCGGCCAAATCACCGGCCTTGGAAATCACCGGCCCTGAGGTCGAGCGAAACCCTGCGCCCAATTCGCGGGCGATGATTTGCGCCAAAGTGGTTTTGCCCAGTCCCGGCGGGCCGGCCAGCAAAACATGGTCGAGCGCATCGCCGCGTTGGCGGGCTGCTTCGATAAACACCGATAAGTTCTCGCGGCCTTTTTTCTGGCCGACAAAACTGTCCAGCGTCTTTGGGCGCATCGCCACATCGACATCGGCGTCTCTGTCTTCGTTCAAACTGGCGCTATCGATTAATCGGTCACTCATTACATTAACTCTCTCAGACCTTGTTTAATCAGCGCTTCGACACCGGCATCATCGCCCAGCTCAGCCTGTGCGGCGTTTAAGGCTTGCGCCGCTTGGCCGCGCTGATAACCGAGATTGACCAGCGCCGACAGCGCTTCGCGCACCGCTTGGGCGCTGGCACTTCCCTCGCCAGCCGTGGCGATATTGGCGACGAATTGGGCTTCTGGCACTTTGTCTTTCAATTCTTGCACGATGCGTTGCGCGACTTTCGGGCCAACGCCGGGGGCGCGCGATACCATAGCTTTGTCTTCAGCCGCCACTGCTTGGGTCAATTCACTGGCTGATAATGTGCCTTGAATGGCCAGCGCCACTTTCGCGCCAACCCCCTGCACGCCCATGAGCAGGCGGAACCAGCTTCTTTCATCTTCGTTGGTAAAGCCGAATAAACGCAATTGATCTTCGCGCACATAAGTCTCAATGGCCAGACTGACCGCCTCGCCATCGGCTGGCAGATTATCTAGCAAACGGGCCGAGCCTTCGACCATATAGCCGACGCCGCCGACATCAATCAGCACCCAATTATCGCCGCGCCCGTCGACGCGCCCGCGCAAACGACCAATCATGACACCGCCCCCGTGCGTTTGGCGCGGTTCAGCGCATCTTCCAAACGATTGCTGAAATCTCCGGCATGGGCCAGCGTAATTGCCACCGCCAAGGCGTCGGTTGAATGTTCATCTTGTAGCTCAGCCTTGGGCAGAAGCAGCCCGACCATCGCCGCCATTTGATGCTTATCAGCATGACCGGCTCCGGTGACCGTGCGCTTGATGAAATTCGGCGCATATTCTTCGACCCGCAAGCCGAGACGCGCCGGCACCAAAAGGCTGACAGCACGGGCCTGGCCGAGCTTCAGCGTGGCGGCACCATCGCGGTTCACAAAGCTGTTTTCAACGCCAGCGCAATCAGGCCGCCATGTGTCAAACACCTCCGTCAGCCCTTGTTCTAATTGCAACAACCGTTCGGCCAAGGATAATTTGGCATCCGAGCGCACCGACCCATTGGCGATATACGTCAGCTTTGAGCCGTTCATATCAATCACCCCCCATCCGGTAAACCGCAAGCCGGGGTCTAAGCCAATCAAACGTCGAGGGGTATTGGTTACCATTTTCCTCTTTCTACGAGCCGCTTGCTCAAGCTGACAAACTCTCCATCACATCATCTGCGATATCAAAATTGGCGGAAACATTTTGAACGTCGTCAATATCATCGAGCGCGTCCATTAACTTCAGGGCTTTTTCAGCCGCCTCACCCTCAACGGCAATCTCATTTTGCGGGCGCCAAATAATATTGGCGGCGCGTGGCTCGCCGAGCACTGGCTCAAGAGCGGCAACCACTGTGTGCAATTCTTCCATCGCGCAGAGGATTTCGTGCCCGTCTTCGCTGCTGTCGACATCGTCGGCACCGGCGTTAATCGCCGCTTCCAAAACCGCGTCGGCATCGGCGACATCGGCCTCAAACTCAATCGCGCCCATGCGGTCAAACATGAACGACACCGAGCCAGTTTCGCCCAGATTGCCGCCATTTTTTGAAAATGTCGTGCGCACTTCTGCGGCTGTGCGGTTGCGGTTATCGGTCAGGGTTTCGACAATCACGCCAATGCCTCCGGGGCCGAAGCCTTCATAGCGCACTTCGTCATAATTGGCGCCGTCATCATCGCTACTGCGTTTGATGGCGCGCTCAATATTGTCTTTCGGCATGTTTTGCGAGCGTGCCGCCAGCACCGCCGTGCGCAGGCGCGGATTGGCGTCTGGGTCGGGCATGCCCATTTTGGCGGCCACCGTAATCTCTTTGGCCAAACGGGCAAAAATCTTTGCGCGTTTTTTATCCTGCGCCCCTTTGCGGTGCTGAATGTTCTTAAATTTGGAATGGCCAGCCATGCTTACCCCTTATTATTCCCCGTAACGAATCATTGCTTTAGGTTAGCCTGTCGGGGCGGTCGAGGAAAGCCTCCCGCCAGCGCGAATCGGTGAAATTGAGCGCGCCAGACCGGTTTTATTATCGGTTTCGACAATCACCCCGCATAAAGTCGGCGCCTCTTTCGATGGGGTGAAGCGGCCACCGCGCAATTTCGTGGTGAAACGCTTCATCGGCTCGTCTTTTTCCATACCGATGACACTATTATAGTCGCCGCACATGCCAGCGTCGGTTTGATAGGCGGTGCCTTCAGGCAAAACTTGCGCATCTGCGGTTGGCACATGCTGATGCGTGCCGACCACCAAGCTGGCGCGGCCATCGCAAAAATGCCCCATGGCCATTTTTTCAGAAGTCGCTTCGGCGTGAATATCGACAATAATCGCGTCGGCCACCTCACCCAGCGGGCAAGCGGCCAATTCGCGTTCAATACTGGCGAACGGGTCGTCGAGCGACTCCATGAACACTGACCCCATCACATTAACCACCAGCACTTGATAATCTCCGGCCTGAAATAAGCCCGCCCCGCGCCCCGGTGTGCCATCGGGGAAATTGCACGGGCGCAACAGGCGCGGTTCGTCGGCGATATAGCCTTGGATGGCCTGTTGATCCCAAATGTGATTGCCGGTCGAGACAACATCGACCCCGGCCTCAAATAAACCTTCGGCAATGGCCGGTGTGATGCCAAAGCCGCCCGCCGCGTTTTCGCCATTCGCCACGACGAAATCCAGCTCATATTGCTTGCGCCAAATCGGCACTTGCCGCATCACCGCTTCGCGCGCGGCGCGGCCAACAATATCACCAAGAAAAAGCAGTTTCATATGTCACATCCTTTAAGCATTTGAGGCACGGTGATGGCAGGCCATATAGCGGCGCTCGGTCAGCAGGCCATCGAGATATTGGTCATGCGGGTCAATCGGGCATTTGTCAACCAGTTGCATATCATAGGCCAGCCCTATGGCCAGCAGGTCATTATTTTGTTCCCGCAAGGCGGCCAAGGTGCGGTCATATGTGCCACCGCCTCGGCCCAGCCGGGCGCCGCTTCGGTCAGCCGCAACCAGCGGTAGAAAAACAATGTCAGGACGCACAATTGCACCGCTTTGCGGTGCCGCAACCCCGAGCTTATCAGCGGCCAGCGCATCGCCTATTTGATAGGCGCGAAACTCAGCCGGTCGGTCGCTGGCATGGCAATAAGGCAGACACAAAGCGTGGCCATGCGCGCTCAGATGCCGCATCAAAGCAGCGGTTTCGATTTCGCTGCCAGTGGCGGCATATAGCGCGATGGTGCGGGCGGTTTGCGAGGCGATATGCGCCGCCTCAAACTGCGTCGCCAGCTCATCTGCCGCCTGCCGATTATCGCGGTGATGGTGTTTGCGGGCCGCCAACATGGTGCGACGCATGTTTTGTTTGTCTGTCATTTCATGTCGCTTCAATAGGGTGATGCGGGCGACCGCTGAGCCTTGCGTGGCCGATGAAAAAAGCGGAACCGCCCAGACCGTCATCTGCTGAATCCCCGGAGACCTACATAAGTAGGTGGGCACCGTGTGCAAAAGACCACAGTCGATCGCAGTGACAGTTCCCTGAAGATTCGTAAGGCCCCGGACGTATGACGCAGATGTCGTGTCGGGCAGTCCCAAACCTATTATCCGACGCAATGGCGGCAAGAGCAAGTCGCCATTCCCAATCGCCATTCAATGGCTGGCTTACTCGTGCACAAATGCCTCGATTTTCGCCGCCGCCTCATTAACCGCTTTGGCGACATTTTCTTCCATATCGGTAATTCGCGCATTGAGCGCCTCGCGGTCGGCTTTCGATTGCTCAATCTCGCTTTTCAGCGTCGCCATGTCGTGGTTCAAATCGCGCATTTCGCTGAGCAAAGTCAGGCTGGCCAAGACCAGCAAATGGCTGTCGCCGACAGCACCGGCGGGATGCGCGTTTTTGGCGATTTGCGACACACGCGCCGCCAGTTCTGTGGCTAATTTGCTGACCTGCGGTTCGTCGCCATCGGCGCACATAATCTGATAGGCGCGGTCATTAATTGTGATGCCCATTTCAGCCATTAGTTTTCTCCCAAGGCGGCATTAATTTCATCGAGCGCTTTATCCACTTCTTGCGCCGCTTTCTTTTGCCGATTTTCCAAATCGAGCTTTTGCTTTTTCAACTGAGACACATCGGTGCGCAGATGCGCCGCCTCAATCTCCAAATCGGCATGGGCTTTCTCAACCTGCGCAACGCCGCCTTGTTGGGCGTTCAATTTGTCTAGTGCACCGGTTAGTCGTGCAAGCGCATCATTTACTTTCTGCATAAGGTACCTCTGTCATTAGCATAGGATTAGCCCTGAAACGGCGTCAATAGCTATACATTTGTTTGGCCAAAACAAGGCAAACATAAAAGCTGTTTCTAACTGTTTGTGGATGGAACTTATCTAAAGACTCTATTGCGCGAATCTGGCATTGACTTAGGCACGGCCTATGGCCATTGTGCGGCCAATATTGACAGCCTGCACCGAGCCTAAGCGCCTCGTGACAAGTAGAGGATGTAAAATGTCTGCCATGCAAGACGACACAAAAACCCAATCTAAAAACGGCGGCTCATCAATGCCGCTCCAGCAAATGGCCAACACCATTCGCGCTCTTTCTATGGATGCTGTGCAAGCCGCCAATTCGGGCCATCCCGGCCTGCCAATGGGTGCCGCTGATATCGCCACGGTGCTGTATACGAAATTCTTAAAAATCGATCCGCTGGCCCCCAACTGGCCAGACCGTGACCGGTTTGTCTTATCGGCCGGACACGGCTCCATGCTGCAATATGCGCTGCATTATCTTGTCGGCTTTGCCGATATGACCTTGGAAGAAATCAAAAACTTCCGGCAAATGGGCGCGCGCACGGCGGGCCACCCTGAATATGGCCATGCGGCGGGCATCGAAACCACCACTGGCCCGCTCGGTCAGGGGATTGCCACAGCGGTTGGCATGGCGCTCAGCGAGCGCATGATGAATGCCCGCTTTGGTGACGATTTGGTCGACCACCATACTTATGTGCTGGCCTCTGACGGCGACTTGATGGAAGGCATTAGTCACGAAGCCATCTCAATCGCTGGTCATCTGAAATTGTCGAAACTGATTGTTCTTTATGATGACAATGAAATCTCTATTGATGGGCCGTTGAACCTGTCGGAATCGGGCGATGCGTTGATGCGTTTTGAAGCCGCTGGCTGGGACGCCGTGCGCATTGACGGGCACGATTTTGAAGCCATTGAGAGCGCCATTGAAAACGCCCGCAATTCAGAAAAACCAAGCCTGATTGCCTGCCGCACAGTGATTGGCTATGGCTCACCCAACAAACAAGGCACCTCTGGCTCGCACGGCGCACCGCTGGGCGAAGAAGAAATCACCCTGACCCGCAAAGCCTTGGGTTGGGAAGCCGGTAGTTTTGAAGTGCCGTCTGATTTGCTCGACGCTTGGCGCGTCGCCGGACGCGCCCACGCCTCGACCCGCAAAGCCTGGGAAGGCCGCTTGGACGAACAAGCCGCCGATATCCGCAGTCGCTTTGAGCGCGTCAATGCGGGCACATTGCCAAGCGGTCTCGACGGCGCCGTCGATGCTTATAAAAAGCAACTGGCCCAAGACAAGCCAAAATGGGCAACCCGTAAGTCATCAGAAGAAGCGCTGAAAGCGATTGTTCCGCATGTGCCGGAAATGATTGGCGGCTCGGCTGACCTGACCGGATCAAACAACACCAAAACCCCAGAGCAAGCCCCTGTGTCGGAAGATAATTTCGCCGGTAGCTTTATTCACTGGGGGGTTCGTGAACATGGCATGGCGGCGGCGATGAACGGCATGGCGCTGCATGGCGGGTTTATTCCCTATTCAGGCACGTTCCTTGTGTTCTCTGATTACTCGCGCCCTGCCATCCGGCTTTCGGCGTTGATGGAACAGCGGACCATTCATGTGTTGACGCATGATAGTATTGGTCTTGGCGAAGACGGCCCGACCCACCAACCGGTCGAGCATGTCGCCGCGTTGCGCGCCATCCCCAACGTCAATGTTTTCCGTCCAGCAGATGCCATTGAAACACTGGAATGCTGGCAGTTGGCGTTGCAAGCCGACAAAACGCCAAGTGTCTTGGCCCTGACCCGTCAGGGTCTGCCAGCGGTGCGTGATTATGAAGAACGCAATCTGTGTGCCAATGGTGCTTATGAACTGGCCTCTGGCGGTAAAGATCCGCAAGTGACGATTATGGCGTCTGGTTCAGAAGTTGAAATTGCCCTGCAAGCGCGCGAGCAGCTCAAGCAAGAAGGCATTGAGGCACGGGTTGTCTCTGTGCCATGCATGGAGCTGTTTGACCAGCAAGCCGATAGCGTCAAAGCCGATGTGCTTGGCGACACGCCAGTGCGCATCGCTGTCGAAGCGGCCATTCAAATGAGCTGGGATCGCTATTTGCGCCCGCAAGATCGCTTCATTGGTATGGAAGCCTTCGGGGCCAGTGCGCCAGCCGCACAATTATTTGAGCATTTCGGCATCACCGCCGAAGCAATTGTCGAAACAGCACGCAAGGCACTGGCATAAGTCAGGCGGCGTGGCACATTAGACGACACCAACAGGAAGGATAATCTCATGGCTATTAATGTTGCGATTAACGGATTTGGGCGGATTGGACGCCTCGTATTGCGCGGTATCATCGAAAGTGGACGCAAAGACATAAATGTCGTGGCGATTAACGATTTGGGTTCCATCGAAGCCAACGCCCACATGCTGCAATATGACAGCATTCACGGCACGCTGCCGGTGAAAGTGAAAGCCACCAAAACCGGCATTAATGTCGGCGGCAAAGGCATTAAAGTACTGTCTGAGCGCGACCCTACTAACCTGCCTTGGGAAAAACTCGGCGTCGATGTAGCGCTCGAATGCACCGGCCTTTTCACTACCCAAGAAACCGCCGGCAAGCACCTTGAAGCCGGTGCCAAGCGGGTTTTGATCAGCGCCCCAGCAAGCGGCGCCGACCTCACCGTGGTGTATGGCGTGAACCATAAGAAACTGCGCAAAAGCCATAAAATTGTCTCTAACGCATCATGCACCACCAACTGCCTCGCACCGGTGGCGCAAGTGCTCGACAAAACCTGCGGCATCGCCCGTGGCTATATGACAACTGTTCACGCCTTTACCGGCGACCAACGCACGGTTGATACGTTGCACTCTGACCCACGCCGCGCCCGCGCTGCCTCCTTGTCCATGATCCCGACATCAACCGGTGCCGCCAAAGCGGTCGGTTTGGTGCTGCCGCAACTGGTTGGCAAGCTCGATGGCACCGCCGTTCGCGTACCGACACCAAATGTCTCAATGATTGACTTGGTGTTTGAAGCCAAAAGCAAAGTGAGCGTTGAGCAAATTAATGCAGCGATTGAAAAAGCCGCCAATGGCCCGTTGAAAGGCGTGCTTGGCGTATGCGACGAGCCGCTGGTTTCCATCGACTTCAACCACAACCCGAACTCATCAACCTTTGACCTGACGCAGACGCAGATTGTCGGCGGCAAATTGGTTCGTGTCTTGAGCTGGTATGACAATGAGTGGGGCTTTGCCAATCGCATGAGCGACACCGCCGTTGCCATGGGCAAGCTCGGATAAATGAGTGCAGTCAAAAACATAAACCACCTGATCAGCGCACATCATGCCGGCACGCTTGGCGGTGATATTGTGCTGGTGCGGGCCGATTTGAACGTCCCGCTGGATGATGACGGCAAGGTGCGCGACGCAACACGCCTGACACGGCTTTTGCCGACCCTCACCGCCCTCTCACAGGCCGGTTTGCGGGTTGGTGTGCTGTCGCATTTTGGCCGTCCAAAAAGCCAAGTGGTGGCCGAGATGAGCTTGGCACCGATTGCTGAAGCACTGTCTGAGCTGCTCTCGAAACCGGTCGCCTTTGCCGCTGATTGCATTGGCGCGGCGGCTGAAAACGGCCTCACCGGACTGGCCGCAGGCGGCGTCTGCGTGCTGGAAAACACCCGCTTTCATGCCGGTGAAGAAGCCAATGATGCGGCTTTCGCCGCCGCTCTCGCAGCCCCGGCCAATGCTTACGTCAATGACGCGTTTTCTGCCGCCCACCGCGCCCATGCCTCGACCGAAGGCATTACCGCGCATCTGCCAAGCTATAGCGGCTTGGCCATGCAGGCCGAGCTGGAAGCGCTTGATGCGGCCCTGGCCAACCCTGCCCGCCCGCTTGTCGCGGTTGTCGGCGGGGCGAAAATTTCCACCAAACTCGACCTGTTGAGCAATCTCTCGGCGAAAGTCGACACGCTGGTCATCGGCGGCGGAATGGCCAATACATTCCTCGCCGCACAAGGCCATGGTGTTGGCACCTCGCTGTGCGAAGACACCATGCTCGACACAGCCCGCGATATTTTGCGCGAGGCAGACGCCCAAGGCTGCCGTATTTTGCTCCCGAGCGATGTCGTATTGGCCGATAAATTCGGCCCCGGACAAGACGGCGAGATTTGCCCCAGCGAAGCGGTGCCAGAGGATAAAATGATCCTCGATGCTGGCCCCAAAGCTGTTGACGAGATTCGTCAGGCATTTGACGCCGCCGCGACGCTGATATGGAATGGGCCTTTGGGGGCGTTTGAAATCGCTCCGTTTGATCAGGCCACCAGTCAGGCGGCGCAACATGCGGCGCAACGCACACAGGCTGGCAGTCTGGTGTCTGTGGCAGGCGGCGGCGACACGGTTGCCGCGCTCAACCATGCCGGTGCAGGCGATCACTTTACTTATGTTTCGACAGCTGGCGGGGCTTTCCTCGAATGGCTGGAGGGCAAACCTTTACCCGGCGTTGATGCGCTCCACCAAGACGGGTGAAGGAATAATAATTAGACTTTAGAATATTAGGAGGAACACATGAGATGAACAAACAAGCACTTGAAGATATTGCACAGGCCATGCTGGCCGATGGTCAGGGTATTCTGGCGGCCGATGAGAGCACCGGAACAATCAAGAAACGTTTTGATTCAATCGACACTGTGTCCACCGAGGAGAGCCGTCGCGATTATCGCGAAATGCTGTTCCGCGCCACCCAAGCCATGCAGGAAAATATTTCCGGGGTGATTTTATATGATGAGACCATCCGCCAAAAAGCCGCCGATGGCACGCCGCTGACCCAATTAATGGTCGAGGCCGGTGCCGTGCCTGGCATTAAAGTCGACACAGGCGCCAAAGACCTCGCCGGTCACGCCGGTGAAATGGTCACTGAAGGGCTGGATGGCTTGCGCGAGCGGCTGGCCGAATATCATGATTTGGGCGCCCGCTTTGCCAAATGGCGCGCCGTGCTGAACATCACCGACACCAATCCAAGCGCTGCCTGTCTAACCGCCAACACCCATGCACTGGCCCGCTATGCGGCGCTGTGCCAAGAAGCCGGTATTGTGCCGATTGTTGAGCCGGAAGTGATTATGGATGGCGGCCATTCGGTCGAGCGTTGCTATGAGGTAACCAGCGCCGCTTTGACCGCGCTATATGAGCAACTGGACAATCAGGGCGTGCATTTGGAAGGCTCTATTTTGAAGCCGAACATGATTGTGTCCGGCACCACAAACGCCAATCAAGCCGGTATTGATCAAGTGGCTGAAATGACCCTTGATTGCTTCCATAAATGCGTGCCGACAGCGGTTCCGGGCATTGTCTTCCTATCCGGCGGGCAATCGGACGAGCTGGCCACGGCGCATCTCGATGCGATGAATAAAATCGGCAATTTGCCATGGAAACTGAGCTTTTCTTATGGTCGCGCGCTGCAAGCGGCACCGCTGAAAGCATGGGGCGGCAAGGCTGAAAATGTGCCCGCCGCGCAAGCCGCTTTCGCCCACCGTGCCAAAATGAACGGTCTGGCGACGCTCGGTCAATGGGACGCCTCGCTCGAAGGTTAAGCTTTACTGGTTGGTTTCAAATCGACAATTTGCGCGTCGCTGACACCCAGCAAAGCGCGTGCAGCGGTGACAATCTGCGCCGCGTTCAGCCCTGCCGTATCATACATGTCAAATGGTACACCGTGGTCGATATAGTTATCGGGCAGGGTCAAGGCACGGCATTTGAGGCCGCTATCGAGCATCGCATTGCGGGCCAATAAATCCATCACATGGGCGCCAAAGCCGCCCATCGCGCCTTCTTCCAGCGTCAGCATAATTTCGTGCTCGCGGGCCAGGCGTAATATCAACTCGCTATCCATAGGTTTCATAAACCGCGCATCAACAACGCTGGTGCGATAGCCTTCGGCGTCTAATTGTGCGGCGGCGCGTTCGGCCTCTTGCAGGCGCGTGCCATAGCTGAGCAAGCAAATGCGCCCGCCCTCTTGGATGATGCGGCCTTTACCAATCGGTAAAATCGCGCCGCTTTCTGGCATGGCGACACCCGTGCCCTCGCCGCGCGGATAGCGCAAAGCCGATGGATGCTCGCTATAGGCGGCCTGCGTCGCCACCATATTGACCAGCTCAGCTTCATCAGCTGCCGCCATCAAAACCATATTCGGCAAAGTGCCGAGAAACGCCAAATCATAGGCCCCGGCATGGGTTGGGCCATCGGCCCCGACAAGGCCGGCGCGGTCAATGGCAAAGCGCACGGGCAGGTTTTGAATCGCCACATCGTGCACCACTTGGTCATAGGCGCGCTGCAAAAAGGTCGAGTAAATCGCGGCAAATGGTTTCAGACCTTCGCTGGCCAAACCAGCGGCGAACGTCACCGCGTGCTGCTCGGCAATGCCGACATCAAAGGTCCGTTCCGGAAACCGCTCGGCGAATTTATCCAGCCCGGTGCCCGATGGCATGGCGGCGGTTACCGCCACCACATCTTGGTCTTTTTCCGCCGCGTCAATCAGCGCTTTGGCAAACACGCCGGTATAGCTCGGGGCTTTTGGCGGGCTTTTGGCCTGCTCGCCGGTCACCACGTCGAATTTAGAAACTCCGTGATATTTATCGCGCGAGGCTTCAGCCGGGGCATAGCCGTGGCCTTTTTTGGTCACCACATGCACCAGTATCGGGCCTTCTTTCATATCGCGGACATTCTCCAGCACTGGCAGAAGATGGTCGAGATTGTGGCCGTCAATCGGGCCGACATAATAAAAGCCCATTTCTTCAAAAATCGTGCCGCCGGTTAAAAAGCCACGCATATATTCTTCGATTTGCCGCGCCTTGTCTTCCATGCCTTCGGGGAAGAAGCTGGCGATATCTTTCAGCATTTTGCGCACCGAGCGATATGTGCTGCCTGAAATGAGGCGGGCAAAATAAGCACTCATAGCCCCAACAGGCGGGGCGATGGACATATCATTATCGTTGAGAATAACCACCATGCGGCTTTTCAAGGCGCCGGCATTATTCATCGCTTCATAGGCCATGCCAGCGCTCATCGCGCCATCGCCAATCACCGACACAATGCGATTATCCTCGCCCTTCAAATCGCGCGCCACGGCCATGCCGAGACCAGCTGAGATAGAGGTCGAGCTGTGGCCGGCGCCAAATGGGTCATATTCACTTTCGCCGCGCTTGGTGAAACCAGACAAACCGCCGGGCTTGCGCAAAGTGCGGATGCGGTCGCGCCGACCGGTCAAAATTTTATGCGGGTACGCCTGATGGCCGACATCCCAAATCAGCCGGTCATCGGGGGTGTTAAACGTATAATGCAGCGCCACCGTCAGCTCGACGACACCCAGTCCAGCCCCCAAATGGCCACCGGTCTCAGACACAGCGGCGACCGTTTCGGCGCGCAATTCATCGGCCAATTGGCGCAAATCGGCACGCGCCAGCCCCCGCAAATCTGCTGGTGAGAGAACTGTGTCTAACAATGGTGTTTTCGTGTTCAAAGCGACCTCGTCATAACGCCTGCATGTTCTATCAGCTATCTCGCCCGATAACAAATTCGGCAGCTTGTTGTAGGGCGTCTGCCTCGGGGCCGAAAATATCAATATGGCTGACCGCCTGCTCGACCAATAAATTGGCTTGCTCGCGGGCCCGCGTCACGCCGAGCAATGAGGCGAAGGTGACTTTCTCCTGGGCCGCGTCTTTTCCCAGCGTTTTGCCGGTTTTGCTTTGGCTGCCCTGCACATCCAGCACATCATCGGCGATTTGGAAAGCCAGCCCGACATCATGCGCGTAACCGGCCAGCGCGTGGCGTTGTTCATTGCTGGCGCCGCCTAAAATCGCCCCCGCATCGACAGCAAAAGCGATAAGCGCGCCGGTTTTCATTTTCTGCAACCGCGTCAGCCCGCCAGCATCTAAGGTCAGCCCGGGCGACAGCATATCAATGGTTTGCCCGCCAACCATGCCGTGCATTCCGGCCGCTTTGGCGAGACCCGCGACCAGCGCCACACGCACATGCGGGCTGTCATGGGTGGCCTCATCACTGAGCAATTCAAAAGCCAACGATTGCAGCGCGTCACCGGCCAAAATTGCCGTCGCTTCGTCATAGGCAATATGCAGGCTCGGTTTGCCGCGCCGCATCGCGTCATTATCCATACTCGGCAAATCATCATGGATCAGCGAATAACAATGCATGCATTCAATCGCTGCGGCGACGCGCACGCTGCTTTCTTCTTTGACCTCAAAAAGACTGGCGGCAGCATGGCACAAAAATGGCCGAAACCCTTTGCCGCCCGAAAGCGCCGTGTAGCGCATGGCCTCAAACAGCCAGCTTTCCGGCCCATCGGGGACGGCCAAAATAGTATCGAGTTTTTGACTGACGAGAAAACTCACCCGGCTCAACTGTTTATCGAAACCGGACATCGGTTTTTACTCGCTATCCAGCGCTTCGGTGGCGGCACCATTACCGGTAATTTTTTCGATGCGCGCCTGTGCTGATTTCAGTTTTTCTTCACAAAAGGCACGCAACTGACTGCCGCGTTGATAAATCTCAATCGATTCTTCAAGCGCCACATCGCCGGTTTCCAGACGATCGACAATGCTTTCCAATTCGGTCATCGCTTGCTCGAAGCTCATGGCCTGAATGTCTTCATCAATTTCAATTTTATCGCTCATCATCGCCTCTCACTCAGCTGATTTATATCGTTATGCCCATTGGCCCACTTTTACGCGGCGCTTTTTGTAAAATAGCACACGCCGCCCTCATCGAGCTTCATTTTCAAGTCACCGCGATGCACCAAGCACATTAAATGCGATAAGCTCTCACCGGTCGCCATGAAAAACACATCCGGCCCAATCGGGCGTTTGAACAAAGATGAGAAAACCTCGCGGTCAACTGCACGGCGCGGCTCGGCGCACACTTCAAGCAGCCGCGACAGTGATTTTTCATGCCCATCAATCAACGCCGTCAGCCGCTCATGCAGGCCATAAAATGGTTCATTATGGGCAGGCAAAACCAGCGTATCGGCGGGCAGCACGCTTTTAATGCGGGCGCAACTATCAATCCAGTCTTGCAGTGGATTGCCAAATGGCTCGGTCGGAAACAGAGAGACATTCGACGAAATACGCGGGATTACCTGATCTCCGGAAATCAACACATTCAACTCTTCGCAATACAGGCAAATATGCTCCGGCGCATGGCCCGACCCGACTTCGACGCGCCACACGCGCTCGCCAATAATTAACTCATGACCCTGCTGCAAGCGCCGATAGGCTTGCGGTAATTCATGGATATGTTCGCCAAAGCCACCAAAACGGGTTTGGTATCGGGCCAGCCCTTCTTCGCTGAAACCGGCGGCGCGGTAAAACCGCATGGCTTCTTCGGGGGCTTTGCGGCCAGTATCGGCGGCCATGGCGCGGCACATCAGATAATCAGTGCGCGACATATAAAAATTAGCGTCAAAGCGCTTGACCAGCCACCCTGCCAGCCCGACATGGTCTGGGTGCATATGGGTGACGATGACGTTTTTAATCGGCTTGCCGCCCATGAAACCGGCAAATAAGGTTTCCCAATGTTGCCGCGACGAGTCCATATCAACGCAGGTATCGACCACCGTCCAGCCATCGCCATCTTCCAACAACCACAGATTAATATGGTCGAGCGTATAGGGCAGGCTCATGCGGATCCAGTAGACCCCCTGGGCGACATTAATTACATCACCATCGGCGGGCAGCTCATCGAAAGGGTAACGCAGACCATGCGCCTGAGGATGTTGTTGTTCTGACTTACTGGGCACTGAGAATTCCTAACTATGGCGCGACGCCGCCATTTTCACTATAAGATGGGTAGAATATGGTGTTACGAACACAATAGCAAATGACCGAGGCGAAATTGACCATGAGCGAAACCAAACCCCGTTTCACAGCGCTGATTACCGGCGCGTCATCTGGCATTGGCCGCGACTATGCCCGCTATCTGGCAGCCCGCGACTATGATTTGGTGCTGACCGCGCGGCGCACCGAGCGGCTGGAGGAATTGGCGAAAGAACTAAAAACTGCCTTTGGGAGCAAGGTCACCGTCTTGCCGATGGATTTGATAGACCCGGCAGCCCCGGCGCAACTGGCCACGGCGATTAAGCGCCGCCGCTTGAAAATTGATTATCTGGTCAATAATGCTGGCTATGAGGTTGTCGGGCGCTATGAAAAAGCGCCATGGCAGGCGCAAGCCGATATGATTCAGGTGATGGTCACGGCGGTCGCGCAATTATGCCACATCTTCGCGCCGCTGATGGCCGAGGGCGGCCATGGCCGTATCGTCAATATCGCATCGGTCGCGGCGTTTTTGCCCGGCACGCCGAGCCGCACGCTGTATGCGCCGGTCAAGGCTTTTGTCTTGCGCCTAAGCCAGAGCCTTGCCCTTGAGTTCAAAAGCCGTGGGGTCAATGTCATCGCTGTGTGCCCGGGGTTTACATGGAGTGAGTTTCACGATGTCGCCGGCACCCGCAACGCGATGAATAAAATGCCCGGCTTTGTGTGGTTGGAAGGCCCGCGCGTGGTCAATGACGCGCATGTGGCGGTGGAAAATGGCAAAGGCGCTGTGGTGATTAATGGCCTTCTGTATCGGGCGCTGGTGTTCTGCTTCAATGTCTTGCCGGATAATCTGATGAACTGGATGTCGGGCAGTGACCGGGGCAATGCGGTTAAAAAACCGGCTGCTCAAAACCCCGCGCGCGCGAAAGCGAAAAAATAAGCGCATGGCAATCCTGCCCCCCAGCCCGGCTAATCTTCAGCTTTGTGTGCAACAGCTTGAAGCGGGAAAGCTCATCGGCCTGCCGACCGAGACAGTCTATGGGCTGGCCGCTGACGCCACCAATGGCGAAGCCATTGCGGCGATTTATGCGACCAAACAAAGACCGCAATTCAACCCGCTAATTAGCCATGTCACCTCGCTTGAGATGGCCCGCAAGCTGGGTGTGTTCAACCCCCAAGCCGAAAAACTGGCGGCCACCTTTTGGCCCGGCCCGTTGACGCTGGTGGTGCCACGCCAGCCCGATTGCCCGATCGACCCGCTGGTCAGTGCCGGCCTTGAGAGCATCGCCCTGCGCTGTCCGGCCCATCCGGTGGCGCAAGATTTACTGTCGCTTTTCGGCAAACCGCTGGCCGCCCCGAGCGCCAACCCATCTGGTCGCCTGAGCCCGAGCCTTGCGGCGCATGTCGCCGATTTATTGCCGGAGATTGATGTGCTTGACGGCGGGGCCTGCGCCATCGGCCTTGAATCGACAATTATCGGCTGCCTTGATGACAGCAGCGTCTGGTTGCGGGCCGGTGGGCTGTCGCGTGGCGATATCGAAGCCTGCCTCGGCCAACGCTTGACCGACATACCGACTGACGACGAAAAAACCGCCAAATTAGCCCCCGGCCGATTGGCCAGCCATTACGCCCCGCAAGCCAAATTACGGCTCAATGTCAGCACTGCGTCGGATGATGAGATTTTGCTCGGCTTTGGCCCTGATGCGCCGGCGACGGCTGCCAATCTGAGTCCGCGTGGCGATTTGCAAGAAGCGGCGAGCCAGCTTTTCGCGCAACTCCACGCCCTCGATGCCGACGCCGTGGCCAGCAACAAAACCCTCGCCGTGATGCCGATACCACAGCACGGCCTCGGCGAAGCGATTAATGATAGGCTGCAACGCGCCGCTCGCTAATCGGCTAAATGCTCACATTATGCCGTCGTTTTAGTCGGTCGTGCCAATCAGCAAAGTCGGCACATTGGCACAATGCGATTTGACCGTGCACACGCGGGTGTTCGGCTTGCGGCCTTCGCGCACTTCAGACACTTCTATACCGGCCGCCACCATGCGGGCGTGCGAGGCGTCAATGTCGTCGGTTTTATAGGCCAAGCCCCAAAGGTGGTCGTCGTCGCTTTCGTGTTTTTGCGAGGCAATCACCTCAATCGACATATGGTTGCAGCGGAAAAACAGCATATCGCCGCCCCATTCGGGCCGCGACTGCTCCAGCGCCAAGCGCACGCCGAGTTGGTCGCCATAGAATTGTTTCGCCGCCTCAGCGCTTTTGGTTTGCACCACCACATGATCGACCGCAGTAAATGGCGCATCGCCGGTGGCTTGCGCCATGGCAATGGCTTCTGGGTCATCGTGCTGAATGGCGAAGCTGAAAATCCCGCGGGCTGAGGCAAAGTCCCAAAACATGGTGCGCCATGTGCGTTTGGCCCCGCTCTTGGTGTCGACGCCGTGGCCGTCCACCGGATCAGTGACCTCCAACCCCTTGGCGCGGGCATTGGCAAGAAAAGCCGTGACATCCTCAACCCCGAAAATCAGACCGCTGAGGCCTTCGCCTTTGGCCTCGAGATGGGCGTTAATCTGCTCGGCGGCAAACCCCTCGCCGACCGCCGCAAGCAATTCGACATAGGTGTTCTGCACACGAAAAATACTATTGGCCGAGCCATATTCCGGGTGCGACCCTTGCCAGCTCGGGGCCAGCCCCAGCATGGCGCTATAGTCTGCGGTGGCTTGCGGCAAATCGGCTACGGCAATAATAATATGGTCAACAATCGTCATCGGTTTTCCTAATCGGCTTTCCTATTGGTTAAAACAAATCCATCTGGCTGGGGGCCGGTGTGACCCGCGATTCCTGCCACAAATCAGCATCATCTTCGGCCACTTTATTGACACGCTTGGCAATCGGCAAGGCTTCAAAATCATTGGCTGGCGCGGGCTGCAACATGGGCTGCAAAGATGCCGAGCGGGTTTCGGGGCAATGCAACCAGTCATCGGCTTGGCGCGGTAAAATCATCGCCGGCATGCGGTGGTGGAAATCGGACAAAGTGGCGCTGGCCGCGACGGTGATAATCGCGCAAGATTCGATCTCACTGCCATCGGCGCCGCTCCACACCTCCCACAGACCGGCCATGAAAAACGGCTGCCCATCGCGGCGGCGAATAAGATAAGGCTGGCCAGATTTGCGGTCCCATTCGTAAAACCCATCCGCCGGTATCAAACAGCGGCGGCGTTTGAAGGCGTTTTTGAAGCTCGGCTTCTGCATCACTGTTTCGCCGCGAGCATTGATTTGCGGGCGGTTGTTCTTCTCGCGCAACTGCTCGGGCTTCAGCCATGGCGCGACCAGCCCCCATTGCACCATGGCCATTTCATTTTGCGGCGTGGCGCGGACAATATTAACCGGCTGGCTCGGCGCGATATTATAGCGCGGCGGAAAATTCAGCAGATTAGAGAAATCGACCAAGTCGCGCAGTGCTTGCGGCGGGGTGACAAGGGCAAAACGTCCACACATTAAAAGGCCACCTCTGGGTGGCTGAGCTGGTCGCCTTTTTGCAGGCCGAGGGCGGCGGCGCGTCCGGCATTTAACTCGAGCACAGCGCTGACGCGGCCATCCGACAGCGACACCGCGTCTGACTGGGTGTCATAGCGGGTGACAATTTTTTCGATGCGGCCGCCAACCGAGACGAAAATCATATCCAGCGGAATCAGCGTGTTGCGCATCCAAAAACCGGCCTCGCGGGCGGCAGAAAACACGAACAGCATGCCTTCATCTGGCGGCATGTGGCGCACATACATCAGCCCCTTGGCTTGCTGGGCGGCGGTTGTCGCCAGACGTATATCGAAGCGATGGGTCGCCCCTGTGGCGGTGGTGATGGTCAAAGGTGCGGTGGCGAGGGCAATTTGATTGGGCTGATCGGGCGCATGAGGCGCTTGCGCTGCAGAGATGGCCATAGAACTGACCAGTGACAGCATGACCAGCCCCGCCAGAAACATGTAAGAGCGCTGCAAAACGCTGGCGGCGCGGGCTTTTTCAAGCACATAAGAGCTATAGAATCGCATAGCCCAGCTTGCCATTGAAGCGGCCCAGGGTCAAAGCCGGAGGCGCTTTGTTAACACTTGGAATCCGGTCACGGCGCGTTATAGTAAGGCCACTTGAAGGAGAGATATATGACATTTCAACCATTTGATTTAACGGGCAAAGTTGCCCTCGTCACCGGCGGCAATGGGGGCATCGGCCTCGGCATGGCGCGCGGTATGGCACAAGCTGGCGCGGACGTTGCGATTTGGGGAACCAATGAGGAGAAAAACGCCGCCGCTGTCGAAGCCTTATCAGCCGACACCAACGGCAAAGTACATAGCTGGAAGGTCAATGTCGCTGACGAAGCGGCTGTCACCGATGCATTTAACCAGACGGTGGCGCATTTTGGCCGCGTCGATTCAGTCTTCGCCAATGCCGGTATCGGCAAACTAGCGGGTAATTTCGCTGAGATGGACACGCAAGCCTATCGCGATGTGCTGGCGGTTAATCTCGACGGCGTCTTCTTCACCTTGCGTGCGGCAGCCGCACATATGGTTGAGCGGGCCAAAAACGGCGATGCTGGTGGCTCACTGGTTGGCGTCGCCAGCCTTGCGGCGATTGAGGGTGCGGCCCGCAATCAGCATTATGCCGCCACCAAAGGCGCGGTTATTTCGATGATGAAATCAATCGCCGTCGAGCATGGTCGCTACGGCGTCCGCGCCAATTCAATCCTGCCGGGTTGGATTGCAACCGACATGACTGAAGGAGCGCAAAATAGCGACGTCTTCGAAACCAAAGTTATATCGCGCGTGCCAGCCAAACGCTGGGGCACACCGGAAGACTTTAGCGGCGTGGCGGTGTATCTGGCCTCCGACGCCTCGGCCTATCATTCGGGCGACAGCTTTATTATCGACGGCGCGTACACCATCTTCTAGGGGCAAAAACCGACACAATAGAAAAATGGCGTGAAGGGGAAACCCCTCACGCCATTTGTTTTTGTGGTGACGCTTGCTTAGGCGTTGACGTCAATGATGACGCGGCCACGCACTTGACCGGCGAGAATTTGCTCGCCCAAACCGACGACATCTTCCAGCCCATGATTTTTGCTCATCGCGTCGAGTTTTCCCAAATCAAGGTCTTGCGCCAGACGCGCCCAGGCTTTTTCGCGCAGAGCCTTTGGTGCCATCACACTATCAATGCCGCGCAAAGTCACACCGCGCAGAATAAAAGGCATCACCGTGGCCGGTAGATCTGGGCCTTGGGCCAGACCGCAAGCGGCCACCGTGCCACCATATTTGGTTTGCGACAGCGCATTGGCCAGCGTATGGCTGCCCACTGCATCGACCACACCGGCCCAGTTTTCACGATCCAAAGGACGCCCTGCCTCGCTCAATGTCGCGCGGTCAATCACCCGCGATGCACCAAGCGATGTCAGATAATCGGTTTCTTCTAACCGACCGGTTGAGGCAACCGCTTGATAGCCGAGTTTAGACAGCAGCGTAATCGCCACACTGCCGACGCCACCGGCGGCACCGGTAACGAGAATTTCGCCGGCATCTGGTGCCACGCCTTCTTCAATCGCCATCACGCACAGCATGGCGGTATAGCCAGCCGTGCCAATCGCCATGGCGCGGGCAGCAGAAATCGCCCCTGGGCGGTTGACCAACCAATCGCCATTGACGCGAGCTTTTTGCGCGTAGCCGCCGTGATGCACTTCGCCAACGCCCCAGCCATTGAGAATAACCTCGTCACCGGCTTGGTAATCAGCATGGCTTGAGCTTTCCACCGTGCCGGCAAAGTCAATCCCCGGCACCAGCGGCGACACACGCGCCACCGCTGGACTGCCTGACAAAGCCAGACCGTCTTTATAATTCACCGTCGAATGCGACACATTAATGGTGACATCGCCATCCATCAGGTCAGCATAGGTCAACGACACAATGTCGTTTTGCGTGCCATCGTCATTTTTACTCAAGCGCAAGGCGCGGAAAGTTTCACTCACTTTGATTTTCTCCCAAAAAATTATGTTTTACGCCTAAATCTCGGACGCTAGGCTACAACTCAAAGGCGATTGGTTGTCCGGTGGCTGGTGTCACCAGCTGGTTTTCCCACATCACCTGTTGACCGCGCACCATGGTGCCGACCGGCCAGCCTTTGATTTCATGGCCGGTAAACGGCGACCAGCCGCAGCGGCTGGCAATCCAGCTTTCGTCAATGGTTTGTGTACGTTTCAAATCAACAAATGTCAAATCCGCGTGACCTCCAACGACAACATCGCCCTTATCTTTTAGGGCAAACAGTTTTTTCGCGTTCAGGCTGGTCAACTCGACCAATTTCTCTAGCGATAATTTACCCTCGGCCATATGGTTCAGCATCAGCGGCAACAGGGTTTGCACGCCCGGCATACCGGCAGGCGAATGCGGATAGGCATCGGCCTTTTCTTCTTTTGTGTGCGGCGCGTGGTCAGAGCCGACCACGTCGACAATCCCTTGTTCGAGGGCTTTCCAAAGTGCTGCGCGGTGCCGCGCTTCGCGAATAGGTGGGTTCATTTGCGCATAAGTGCCAATTTCTTCATAGGCTTGCGGTGCCACCAGCGTCAGATGCTGCGGCGTCACCTCAACACTGCAAATATCGCGATTAGCGGCGAGAATATGCATTTCTTCTTCAGTGGTGATGTGCAGCACATGAATTTGTTTACCGGCTTCGCGGGCCATTTTCACCAAACGGCGGGTGCTGGAAATCGCCACTTCGGCGTCGCGCCATACCGGATGGGTCTCGACCTTGCCGGTTAGGGCCAGTGGCCGGCGCTCGCGCAAACGAAACTCGTCTTCGCTGTGGAAGGCGGCGCGGCGGCTAATATGTTTGAGAATATCAGCCACACCCTCATCGTCAGCGA
>JAHEIG010000055.1 GCA_024639515.1 Rhodobiaceae bacterium
GGGCTTTTGCGAGGTCGGGCCGGTTGAGCCGGCACAGCCGCCAATGACGTTTTGACAAATCACGAAGAAACGGTCGGTATCAATCGGCAGGCCCGGGCCAACCAGATGCGACCACCAGCCCGCTTTGCCGCTGACCGGACTGGTGCCGGCAAGATGCTGGTCCATTGTCAGGGCGTGACAGACCAAGACGACATTGGATTTATCGTCATTCAATGTGCCGAAAGTGCGATAGGACAGCGCTACATCTTCCAGCACCGAGCCATTATCAAGGCGCAGGCCGACGCCACTGAGCTGGGCAAGCGCAATGCCTTCATCGTCATTGACAGAGTTCTCTGTCTGTTGTGAGGCGAGATTTTGCTGCTCTGCCTGCTGCTCAGTGTCACTCAATGCTTACACCTTTGTTGCGTCGCAAATGCCGTTATCGGACTTTGCAACAATATCCTAGTCGCGGCTTGATTGCCATAAAACGTCATCTTTCCTTTGATTTACACTTTATCAGGCCTTATGACTAAGCATCTAAATGACTAGTGAAGGCTAGTCAAATGCGCCTCGGGTAGAAAACTGGTCTGGGGCGGGTGAGTAAAGGACGTTATGATGGCAACGCCAACCGATTTGGCTGACATTCGCGAACAAATCGACGCGCTGGACAGCCAGTTGCGCGATTTGCTGTTGGCGCGTGCCGAATTGGTCGATGCGGTGGCGGTGGCGAAAGCCAATTCGCCCGATCAAGGCTCGCTGCGGCCCATCCGCGAGGCGGAGCAGACCGCCGCTTTGGCCCAATGGCAGGCCGAAAACGCCCCGAATATGCCGCTCTCTGGCTTGGTCGCGCTATGGCGCGAAATCATCAGCATGGGCTTGGCCCAACAAGGCGGGCTGACGATTTACCACCCTGAACAAAGCGGCTTGGTGGCGCGCACGCATTTTGGTGCCAGCTTGTCTTACCAGACCGTCGCTTCATCAGCCGATGCCTTGAGCCGTGCGGCGTCGGGCGCGGCCGATAAAAAGTCGCTGGCGATTATTCCGCTGGCAGATGCGGTGACGGGCCAAGATGAGTTGCACTTAGTCGCCCGCCTGCCAGCCATTGGGCCGCCGCAAGCGCTATGCTATGGCCCAGCGACCAGCGAGCAGGATGGCGATTGCGTGACGCTGATCAAAGCCGCCAGCGACGCCGCTGTGCTGGCACAAGGGCAGGTGATTTATCGCGATGGCGATGTTGCCTTATGCGAAGTCGATAGTTTCGACGAAACGCTGGCTGACGGGTGCACCGTTTTGGGACGCTATCCACGGCCTTTGCCGACGGAGGGCGTGTAATGGCTGGACCACGCGCCAAAGACGGTATTTTTGACATGCCCGTCTATGTGGGCGGCCGCCACTCGGTTGACGGTGTGGCCAATCCGTTCAAACTCTCGGCCAATGAAAACCCGCTCGGCGCCAGCCCGCGCGCGCGCGACGCCTTGGCGACGCTCGGTGACCCGTCGATTTATCCCGATGGCCATGCCACCGCTTTGCGCCAGGCCTTGGCGGCGCAATACGGGCTGGATGCCAGCCGCATTGTAGGTGGCAATGGCTCGGGCGATGTGTTGCATTTGCTGGCTGAGGCCTATCTGCAAGACGGCGATGAGGCTGTGCACACAGAGCACGCTTTCCTGCTTTATAAGCTGGCCAGCCGGGCCACGGGCGCGACACCGATCAGCGTGCCAGAAACCGATTTGACGGCAGACATTGACGCCATCTTGGCGGCGGTGACAGAGAAAACCAAAATCGTCTTTCTCGCCAACCCAAATAACCCGACCGGCACGATGCTGGACGCGGCTAGTTTGGCGCGTCTGCACTCTGGCTTGCGCGACGATATTTTGTTGGTGCTGGATGGTGCCTATGCCGAATATGTGGCGCCAGAAAACCAACCGGCTGATTTCGACATGGTCGACAAATACGCCAATGTTGTGGCCACGCGGACGTTTTCAAAAGCCTATGGCTTGGCCGCCCTGCGGCTCGGCTGGGCTTATTGTCCGGCAGAAATTGCCGATGTGCTGAACCGCTTGCGCGGGCCGTTTAATGTCAGCCAGCCGGCTTTGCTGGCCGGTGTCGCGGCGGTGGAAGATCAGGCCCATATCGAGACGAGCCGCCTGCACAACGCGCAATGGCGTGACTGGTTGGTGCAACAACTGGGCGGGCTGGGGCTTGCGGTGCGCGCCGGTGAAGCTAATTTCGTTTTGATTGATTTCGCCACGCCTGAACGCGCCAGCCAAGCTGAAGCCTTTATGAGCGCGCGAGGGGTCATCCCGCGCGGCTTGGCGTCTTATGGCTTGCCGAGCATGTTGCGGCTGACAATCGGCACGGAAGACGGCAATCGTGCCGCTGTTGCCGCGTTGCAAAAATTTGTCAGCGAGTAAGCCCATGTCGAAACCAAATATCGCACTGATTGGGATGGGGCTTATCGGCTCGTCGCTGGGCCACGCGCTGAAGAAAAACAATCTGGTAGCGCATGTTTCTGGCTATGCCCGCTCGCCCGAAACACGGGCGCGAGCGCTGGATATTGGCTTTGTCGACAGCGTGCATGACACCGCCATTGAAGCGTGTGCCGATGCCGATATTGTGTTTTTCAACACCCCGCTAAGCGCCATTAAAGGGCTGGCTGAGGAGATTATTCCGACGCTAAAAGACAATGTGATTTTGACCGATGTCGGCTCGGTGAAAAAAGGCGTCATTGACGAGCTGACCCCGCTGCTCGGCGGGCGGGTGCATTTAGTGCCAGGCCACCCGATTGCCGGTACCGAAGAGTCGGGGCCGGATTCGGGCTTCGCCGAATTGTTTGACGGGCGCTGGTGCATCCTGACGCCAAGCGGCGAGACCAGCCTGATTGCGGTTGAGCAGATTGCTAAATTATGGCGCGATATGGGCTCTGAAGTTGAGTTTATGGAAGCCGAGCATCACGATTTGGTGCTCGCCATCACCAGCCATTTGCCGCATTTGATTGCCTATAATATTGTCGGCACCGCCTCGCAGCTTGAAAGCGATACGCGCAGCGATGTGATCAAATATTCGGCCAGTGGCTTTCGTGATTTCACCCGCATCGCCTCGTCTGATCCGATTATGTGGCGCGATATTTTCTTGCAAAACAAAGATGCCGTATTGGAAATGCTGGGCCGTTTCAGCGAAGACCTGACAGCCCTGCAACGGGCTATTCGCCGTGGCGATGGCGAGCATCTCGAACGCATTTTCACCACCACACGGGCGATTCGTAAAAGCGTCGTCGAAGCCGGTCAAGACACGGACGCGCCGAATTTCGGCCGCGATAAATAAATCTGTGACGTTTTAGGGGCGCCAGCGCGGTGCTGGGCCGAGTTTGATTTTATCGAGATAAGTGGATTTGTCGCGGAAATGCAGAGTCAGATTAATCCGGTCTTGCGTTGATCCGCCAAAGGCGGTGGCCAAACCGCCAAGCAGCAGCAGCCTATTGCGGTCGCGCCGCCTTGATAAGCCGAACTCCTCCAGCGCATCGACCAA
Organism: Rhodobiaceae bacterium; assembly: GCA_024639515.1. Lineage (GTDB taxonomy): Bacteria > Pseudomonadota > Alphaproteobacteria > RS24 > RS24 > JAHEGN01. Next base: position 3,508 of record JAHEIG010000055.1, read on the forward strand.
AGCCCGCAGATTGACAAAATTAAAATCCAACTTGCCGCGCAAATGCCCGCTTTTGCCGAGCACCAGCGCGCCGCGTGCCGCCAAGGTTAGCTCGCCGCGCATTAGGTTGAGTTTCTGTACGGTGATTTTTTCACCGGCCAGCGCGTCAATATCGGTCTCGGTCAGCAGGTTCAAGTCGTAATCAAACAAGCCGGTGAGACGGCCAATTTCTTTGCCGCGATTGATAAATAGTTTTTCGCTTTCAACCGCCAAATCATAACGCGCTGCGTTTTCCGGCTGGCGGCGCATTTGCGCGTCGAGATGGGCTGCGTAAATTTCCAACTTGCGCCCGTCAAGCATGGTTTGAAGATTTGGTTTGGTTACATCCATTGACAGCCTCGCCAAGCCCTCAAGGTCGGCGACGACGCTGACCATATGCCCTTTATGGTCGAGGGTTAGCGGATGGCCAGAATAGCCAATTTGGTGGGCGCCTTTGAAATCGACAATCGCGTGTTGGTCGTTAAACGGCATCAGCGTCATTTGCATGGCTGGGTTGCGCCAGCTCATGCCGTCGCCCTGCCAAGCTGGTTGCTCAATGTCAAAAGTCAGGCGGGCGGGAAAGCCGCTCACTTCATTGCTCTGCCATGAAACGCCATTGTCTAACATCGCCTCGTTGATACGATCGCCCAAGACTTGCCAGATAAACAGATAAATCGCCGCTAATAAGCCGAGGCCGATAAATGGGGCGAAAAGCCAGAAGCGTGGATTGCGCGGGTTGAGGATGTTTTTCATATTATTTCCTAATTGCTGCGGGGAAGCCCTGCCAAGGCCCAAAGATAGCGCATATATTCGCCCATCAAAAGACTGGTGGTGCCTGAATAGGCCCACCAGCGATCAATATGGACATTCTCCGGCACCACTGGCCAAGCCGATAGTTTGACCGTCGGCATGGTGCGGCGCAATTCGAGAAAGGCGCGCGGGATGTGCTGGGCACTGGTCACCAAAATCAGCGATTTATAACCGTGAATACCGGCCCAAAGCTCGGTTTGCTTGGCATTTTCAACCGTGTTGCCGGCCTCATAATCGAGGTCGATACAACATTTGATGTCTTGCCGCCCTTCTGGGGCCATCGCTATGAGGGTCTCGAAGGTCTGGTTTTCATAGACGCCGGAAATGAATAGCCGCTGGCCTTTATCTTGACTTAGCAGTTGCAACCCCTTGCCGATGCGCTCGGTGGCGGTGCCGGTGAAGATGACAATACCATCGGCTTTCGGCACATCATCTGGCGGGGTCGGGAGGCTATTGGCGAAGATGACGAAAAACGTCAGAAACAAAACCACGGCGCTGGCCAATAAGGTGACCAGCGTGCCGCGTCCAAACCATTTGCCTGAGCGTTCAGAAGGGGAAGCAAAACGCGACATGACCGCTCCTAAAACTGTGCTTTCAAACGCCGCATGACGTAGCTGCGGGTGACCAGCCAGCTAATCACAACGGCGCCGACCGGAATCGGGGTGAGGGCGACGAGAAACTGTGTCTCGCGGGCCTCTGGCACCAGCCCGCCTAGTGCATAAAAGAAGCCGAAAGCGGCCAATAGACCGACCACCGCCGCCAGCAATGTGGCGCGGGTGAAATGCGCTTCAAAGCGGCGCGAGATATAGCCATCCATGGCGCCGATTTGATGCAGCACATTGAGGATTTCTTCATTGGCCAGAAGGCCCGCCCGCGTGGCGAATAATATCACTGTGCCGGTTGCCAGCGTCACCATGGTCAGCACCAAAACGGCGAATAAGCGCAGCGCATTGGCGGTGGTCTCCAAGGTTTCGCGCCAGCGACCATGGGTGTCGAGGCGGGCACCTGGGGCGACCGCTTTAATCTCTGCCGCCAGCGCTTGCGTGTTCAGCGGTTGGCGCGGGTCGGGGGTGATTTCAATCAGCAGGGGTAGCGGCAAATCTTCGCCGATATTGCCTTGCCCAAGCCATGGCTCAAGCAGGCGGATGAGGTCTGATTTCTCCAAAACGCGGAAACTTTCAACCCCTGGGGCGTCGCGCAATTGGCGCAAAACCGCCGGTAATTGTTGGTCGGCGGTTTGCCGCCGCGTCTCGATGATTTGCACACTCATGGCACTGGTGGCACGGGCCAGCCATTGATTGGCGGCGCGGTCGACCAGAATACTACTGCCCAAGGCGAGGCAGGCGAGAAATGTCATCACCATGGTCACCGCCATCAGCGCAGGCCCAGCCAGGCTTTTGGGCGGCAGCAGGGCGGCATGTGCAGGCGTCGTTTGAGGCGTCGTTTGGGGTGCCGTTTTTGGGGGTGGTTCTGGCTCATGTCACCACCTCATCGGCCACCGCGATGGGTGCCTCTGGGTGCGGCTCGGGCGTGTTGGCGATATGGCGGATATGTCCGT
>JAHEIG010000004.1 GCA_024639515.1 Rhodobiaceae bacterium
CCAAGCCCGGGGCCGACATTGGCCAGTGCCGCCGCCGCCGCCGATAGGGCGGTGAGTGTGTCCAGCCCCATCAAGGTCAAAATGGCGCTGAGCGAGGCAAATGACAGCAGGAAGATGAGCACAAAGGCAATCACCGAATTGGCGACATTATCGTTGAGCAGGCGGCCATTATAGCGAATAACAAAAATCCCATGCGGCAGGGTTAGCTGGCGGATATAGCGCCAACCGGCTTTCATCATCACTTGCAGGCGGAAAATTTTCAGGCCGCAGGCGGTCGAGCCAGCGCAGCCGCCGATAAAGGTCAGGACAAAAAACACACTCACCGAGAACGAGCCCCATTGGCTGTAATCGCTGGTCGCATAACCGGTACCGGTCAAAATCGACGTGGTGTTAAACGCCGCTTTCAAAAACGCCGTCCCCGAGGGGGTCGACAGATTGACCATCTGGTAAATCCACATGGACAGCATGGCAATCAGCGCCACCATCAAAAACGTGCGGATTTGCGAGTCGGCCCAAAACGCGGCGAATTTGCGGTTGGTCAGTTGCAGATATGCGGCAAACGGCAGCGACGATGCCAGCATGAAGAAAATCGCCACCCCTTCGACGGCTGGCGCGTTAAACGCCGCCAAGCTGTCATCGCGGGTTGAAAAGCCGCCGGTTGCAATTGTCGTCATGGAATGGGCGATGGCGTCAAACGCGCCCATGCCGGCCATCATATAGGCCAGCATACAGGCAAAAGTGATGGCGAAATAAAGCCGCGTGATCGAGCCAGCAATTTGCGCCGTGCGCGGCAGAATTTTCTCTGATGTGTCCGAGCTTTCAAGCCGGAATAACTGCATCCCGCCAACATTCAGCATTGGCAGAACCGAGATTGCCATGACGATAATCCCAATACCGCCAAACCATTGCAGCAATGCCCGCCACAACAACAAACCCGGCGAGACCTCATCTAGGCCGATAATCACCGTGGCACCGGTTGTTGTCAGGCCCGACATGGCCTCGAAAAACGCATCCGTGTAACTCAAATTCAATTCGCTAAAGGCAAAAGGCAGAGCGGCGAAACCGGTCAGCGCCACCCATGAAAAGCTGGTCAGCAAAAATGCTTGCTTCACCGATAGCGGCGGCAGCGTGCCGCGATTGGTCAAAATCAGTGCCCCAGCGATAAAGCCAGTGACCACAGCACTGGCGATAAAAATCTGCCAGTCACCTCGTTGGTTGAACAAATCCATGGCGGCGGGCAATAACATGCCCAAGCTCAACGCGGCCAGCAGATTGCCGATCAAAAAGAAGATGGTGCGGTGATCGGTCATCGGTTAATGCACCAGCGGCGCGTTATACGGGCAATCCAGCGAAAAGGCGGGGATTTCAATATCAAACAGCTCGCCATCTTGGCCGCGCATTTGATAGGAGCCATGCATAAAGCCAGACGGGGTTTGCAGCGGCGTGCCCGATGAATAGGTATAAGAGCTGCCCGGCGCAATGACCGGCTGCTCGCCGACCACGCCGTCGCCTTGCACTTCCTGCACGCGGCCTTGGTCGTCGCTGATTTTCCAATGCCGCGACAGCAATTGCACATCGCTCGGCCCGTCATTGACAATGGAGATGCGATAGGCCCAGACGTAATATTCTTCTTCATGCGACGACTGGTCGTCGAGAAAACTGGTTTCAACAGAAACTGAAATATCGCGGGTTATTGCGGTTACCATTACATCACTCCACCTTTAGCCGAGATGTGCGAGAGCCTGATCAAAATCGTGTACTAAATCGTCGCTATCTTCAAGCCCGATTGATACCCGCACCGTGCTGCCCAAAATCCGCAATTGGTCTTTGGCCGATTGCTCGAGCTTGAAATGCGTCGTCGTGGCAGGGTGTGTCACCAGCGTTTTGGCATCGCCGAGATTGTTGGAAATCAGCGCCAGCTCAAGCTGGTTGATGAATTTGAAGGCTTCAGCTTTGTCGCCTTTCACATCAAACGCGATGAGATTACCGCCACGGCTCATTTGCTTGCTGGCCAACTCATATTGCGGATGGCTGTCATGACCGGGATAGTAGACCCGCTCAATATTTTTATGCTGCGCCAAAAACGCCGCCACGGTTTCCGTATTGTCGCAATGGGCATCAACCCGCAATGGCAGGGTTTCCAGGGCTTTCAACATCACCCACGCATTAAACGGGCTGAGCGATGGGCCGGTCTGGCGCAAGAAATTCGCCAATTCGTCTTGGATGAAATCGTTTTGACCCAAAATCACCCCGCCGAGGCAACGCCCTTGGCCGTCAATATGTTTGGTCGCGCTATAGACGACAATATCGGCGCCGAAATCTGTCGGGCGCTGCAAGATTGGCGTGGCGAACACATTATCGACCACCAGACGGGCGCCATTTTCATGGGCAATGTCGGCCACGGCTTGCATATCGACGATTTCGAGCAATGGATTAGACGGTGTTTCGAGAAAAAACACTTTCGTTTCAGGCCGCACAGCGGCTTTCCATGCCTCAATATCGCGACCATCGACCAATGTGCAGGCAACCCCGAATTTCGGCATCAGTGTTTCAACAACAAAGCGGCACGAGCCAAACAAAGCCTGCGCGGCGACAATATGGTCACCGGCTTGCAACTGGCTCATCATGGTGGCGGTGACAGCCGCCATGCCGGTGGCGGTGGCGCGGGCGTCTTGCGTGCCTTCCAGACCAATCATGCGTTCTTCAAAAGCCCGCACGGTTGGGTTGCCAAACCGAGAATAAATAAATCCGTCATCTTCCTCGCGAAAGCGCGCTTCTGCCTGCTCCGCCGTTTCATAGACATAACCAGAGGTTAAATACATCGCCTCTGCGGTTTCGCCATAGGGTGAGCGGTTTTGGCCTTCATGCACCAAGCGGGTTTTTTGTTTCCACTCTTTGCTGTCTGTCATTTTCGTCTCCGTCGGGCCGGTGTCACAAAAAAACCGACCCCTATTACAGGCCGGTTGTCACCCGGCCAATTTTAGCAGCTTATTTATCGTGGCCGCAAGCCAGCCGGCTCAAATCACCACGTTGGGGAGAACATGCCGAAAAATGCTTCTCACGTCAAGACATCTTGCCCAAGCTCGCATAAGATAGCTGCCAATTAGGAGATTCGTATGAGCCGCGTAAAATCATCAGATGCCGACACCCCGACCTCACTTTTTGAGGCCGATGACGCCCAGCAACCGGTTTTGACGCCGGGCCAAACCCATGCGGTCGGCGTGCTGCCAGCCCATGGCATTGAGAATATGATCCGCGAAAAGCAAATCTGGGCGTCTGGCGGGGTTAATGATGATCAGGTGCAACCGGCCAGCCTTGATTTGCGCCTGGGTGATACCGCCTATCGTATTCGCGCCAGCTTCCTGCCCGGCGAAAAAGGCCAAGTGATGGATAAGCTATCGCGGCTCGCCTATCACAAAATTGACCTGAGCCAAGGCGCGGTGCTGGAAACCGGCTGCGTCTATCTGGTGCCGCTGATGGAAGCCCTGGCCTTGCCCGAGCGCACGGCAGGCTTTGCCAATCCGAAATCCTCAACCGGCCGGATTGATGTGTTCACCCGCCTGATCACCGATTTCGGCGTCGAGTTCGATAAAGTCCCAGCCGGTTATATGGGGCATCTCTATCTCGAAGTCAGCCCGCGCACTTTCCCTGTGCTGGTGCGCACCGGTTCGCGGCTGTCGCAAATCCGCTTCCGGCGCGGCGGGCCAAATCATTCCGATGCTGAATTGAAACGCCTGCATGATGAGCAAGGGCTGGTCAACGGGCCGGCCAATATCTCCGACGGGCTGGGCCTGTCGATTGATTTGAAGGGCGACACTGAAACCGGTCTTATCGGCTATCGCGGCAAACGCCATGCCGGTCTGATTGACGTCGATAAGCCGGGCGTGTTGCCGGTGCTGCAATATTGGGAGCCGATTTATCACGGCGGGGCCAATGAGATTATTCTCGACCCTGATGAGTTCTATATTCTGGCCTCGCGTGAGGCGGTCACCATTCCGGCCAGCCATGCTGCTGAAATGATGCCGTTCAACCCGCTGGTCGGCGAGTTTCGGGTGCATTATGCGGGGTTTTTTGACCCCGGCTTTGGCGCCGGTGAAGCCGGTGGCAAAGGCTCGCGGGCGGTGTTGGAAGTGCGCTCGCGCGAAGTGCCGTTCATTCTCGAACATGGCCAAATCATTGGTCGTCTGGTCTATGAGCGGCTGACCGATGTGCCGGAAAACCTGTACGGCGCCTCGTTAAACTCAAATTATCAGGCGCAAGGGCTGAAGCTCTCTAAACATTTCAAGCAGGACTGATATGCATATTGTTGGCGGTGTGCTGCTTTTGGCGGCAATTCTGGCGGTGGCGGAAGCTGTAAAAAACGCGGCGGGCCTGATGATACCGGCACCGGTTCTGGCGATTGTAATATTGGTTTTTGGGCTGTTCATGCTGCGCCGTGTGCCTTCGGGCCTGCGGCTGGTGGCGGATTTTTTATTGTGGCATATGGCGCTGTTTTTCATTCCGGCCTTGGTCGCCATGGTTGCTTTGTCAGATGTGTTGGCGCAAACCCTGTGGCCATTGCTGGCGATTATCGTCGTCAGCACCATCATTCCGCTATGGCTGACGGCATGGGTGTTTGCCCGCCTTGCCCCACCGCTTGAAGACGCCGACGATAAACCGGAGGGCGGGGCATGAGCATTATCAACCTGCCTGACCTGCCCGGCCTTGAAGGGGCGTTATGGATTGCCTTGACGCTGGCCCTTTACGCGCTGTTTTCGCGTCTGCGGGCGGCGCTTGGCGGCAATGGCTTGGCGCAGCCTTTATTGTGGGTGTCGGCCATATTGATTGCGGTGCTGGTGCTCGGCGATATTGAGCTGGCCCGTTATGATAGGGGCGGCGATTGGCTATTGGTGTTGCTGGCCCTCTCAACCGTGTCGATCGGCGTGCCGATTTACGACAATTTCCCGATTATCCGGCAAGCCGCGGGGGCGTTTTTGCTGGCCATGGCTATCGGCTCGGTCAGCGCCGTTGCGGTGGCATTGGCGATGGCCCATTTGATGCAGCTCGATGCGGCGATTTTTGCCACCCTATCGACCAAATCCATCACCTCGCCTTTGGCCTTTGGCGTGACCAGCGAGATTGGCGGCCTACCGGCGCTGGCCATGGGCGTGGTGATTATCACCGGCAATTTTGGCGTGCTGGTTGGGCCGAAATTATTTGCCCTGACGAAGCTTCATGATGAGCGCGCGCAAGGCCTTGCCTATGGCGTGGCGGCGCATGGTATCGGCACGGCTGAGGCGATTCGCAAATCATCGCTGATGGGCAGTTTTGCCGGTCTTTCCATGGGGCTGAACGGCGTCCTGACCAGTATTATTCTGCCTTATGTGATTTCGGTATCTTGATCTGACGGGCCAGCCGGCTGATGGTTTTCAGCATAGGGGCGGTGCGGGGTCTTCAGCCAATTCAACTGATCGGCATAAATCCGTTTCGCCGCCACCTGAAGTGCCAGCGATGTCAGCAGCCAGTAAAATGACTGCGTCATGGCAATGAAAAGCTTGCCGAAAAAGCCAATCGGTGGGGCGTTGATATAGCCAACAATCGAAAAGGTGATGACGAAGGATAAATAGCCGAGCAGGGCGATGGTCTCGGCGGTGGTGAAATGCGCCGCGTCTAGGTCAACCTCGCCGGCGCCCAATCGCAGCAAATAGGTGACAAAGAAAACCGTAAAAAACAGATGGCCAAGGCCGATCAAAATGCGCCCGGCGAACAAGACCACCGCCAAAGCATAACGCTGCGGGCCGAGCAATTTAATATCGCGCAAAGGGTTGGCCATATGAAGATGCAGGGTTTGAATATGGCCGGTAAACCAACGTGTGTGCTGTTTTAACCAGACTTGAAAACTATGCGGCGCGTTTTCTATATTGGCGGCGGCGAGGACTTGTGTTGTGAATTTGTTTTTCGCCAAGCGCACGGCCAGCCGAGCGTCTTCGGTCAAATTATATGCGTCCCAGCCGCCAATTAGCTGCAATTGGTGACGACGAAAATGGTTCGACGAGCCGCCGCACGGCATCACCGCCGAGAGATAGCTGAGGACGGGCAAAATCACCCAAAATAAAATCCGATATTCAGTGGCAAATTGGCGTTGCAACCAACCGCCTTGGCTGGCATCGGCGAGCAGCGGAGACTGCAGGCAGACCAGCTCGTTTGGCCCGCCTTCAAAGGCCATACAGGCTTGCAATAATTGGTCGGGGCGCGGTTTATCCTCGGCATCATAAATCACCAAATATTTACCGGTCGCCAGCGACAGCCCATAATTACAGGCGCGTGGTTTGGTTTGCGGCGGGGCTTCGGGCACGGTGATCAAATGGCAGAGATCTGGCCATGTCATAGCTTTGGCGGCGTCGCGCGTTGCGTGGTCGCTTGCTTCCATCAAAATCAGCACTTCCAATTTATCTGGCGGATAGTCAAGCAATGTCAGCTGCGTGGCCAATTGGCTGAGCATATTGGCTTCATGCAAAAGCGGCACCAACACTGTGTAGCGTGGCAGCCGGGCGCGCTGCAGCGGCGTCAGACTAGTGGTGAAGGCCGAAGGCGGGATATATTTCGCCCGTGGGTTGAGCAGCGCTAAAAGCACCGGATAGCTGGCAATAATCGACAGCGCCAGCACATAAAGATGCACCCTGTTTGATAACAGGCCAAACCAAATCGCCAAGCCAGCGACCAGGAGAAACACGCTAATAGACCTTCTTAATTGCGCGTGTTGAGCATATTGTTTGGTGCTTATCGGGTGGGCGGTCGCGGTGTTAAAGATCTCGACTTGGCCAACATCCGACAATTCCGATTGCTTGTCAGTATCTGGCATGTTGGTTTCGTGGCGGGCGTGTTGTTTCGTGGCCTTCTTATTGCGTGTTGTTGTTCAAAGCCCTGTCTTCGACAAGGGCCAAACTCTAGGGTAATGGCTTTAGGGTAATGGCTCGCCACGAGAACCTCTACACCTCAGCAGTTGCATCATCTGAAAGTTTCGCGTCAACATACCTAAGCGCTTGTAATAATGTGCTATTTTCTGTCTTTTGCCCAAGGATAAATGAGCGTGGCGCGCAATCCATGCTCTGGCATATCGTCGAGACCAAGCTGCATATTTTGCTGCCCATGCGTCGGCGCCTCTTGCCATGTGCCGAAAAGCCGGTCCCAGACGGAGATGAAAAAGCCGAAATTATGCCGCGTTTCGGCGTCAAGGCGCGAATGGTGGATGCGGTGCATATCGGGCGTGACAATGGCCAGCCGCAGCACCCTGTCGGCTTTGCCGAGGTGCCAATTGGCATGGGTAAATAACGACGCCGCGCTGAGCAGAATTTCAAAAGCAATGACCGCCACTAGCGGGGCGCCGAGCACAACCACGGCGCAGGCTTTCACCGCCCCGCTAAGCAGTGCTTCGGCCGGGTGAAACCGCAAGCCGGAGCTGACATCGAGGGTGCGGTCGCCATGATGCGGCGCGTGCAGCCGCCAGAGAAATGGTATTTTGTGCAACATCACATGCTGGGCATAAATCACCAAATCCAGCACCAGCAAAGCCAGCACAAAGCTCAATAGGGGCGAGAGACCCAGCCAGCCGAGCAAGCCGCCGCCCTCGACATTAATGGCAATCGCCATCAGGCCGCCGGGCAGGACGAGACGCAGCAAAATAATATTAGCGGCGCCGAGGCTCAGGTGATTGATCCATCTTTGCCCACGGCCAGTGATTGGGCGGCGCGGCTTCAACGCTTCGAGCACCGCCAGCACCAGCAAGGTTGAGAAAAACACCCCACTGCGCCACACGCTTTGATGGGTGGTGAGGCTGGTCGATAACATATCGAAAACCGTGTCCATCGCGCTGGCCTTAATCGCCGGCCAGCGGCGCCAGTCGGATGCGGCTGGCTTGGTCAATCGCGGCACGGGTCAGCGGGGCCAGTGCGAAAGCCTCGGCCAATAGGTCGAGCAGGCGCATTTCTTCTGGGCTGACGCGGGCGCGGCGGACGATAAACTCGACACTCAGCGCATAGAGCGTCTGCTGCTGGGCTGGTGTGCAGGCACCAGCCAGCATATCAATCATCGTCTCCAGCCCTTCGGGGGCGCTGATAATGTCTTGCGCCAAATGCATGACAGCGGCAACATCGCTGTCTGGCAAGGCGCGCAAATGCGGGGTGGCGGCAATCACCGCAGAGATGCAGGCATGGTCGGCCTCGCTGGCTGGGCCGTATACATGCGCACTCAAGCTCAGGCAGGCAATCGCCGCTTCTGCGGGGCTCAAACTGACCGGTGATTGTGGTTGTAAAGTCATAAGCGAAATATGCCTCGAAAAATCATCTTGGCAAGCATTGATTACCGGTGATTGAATTGACTTTGCGCGAAGGGCTGATAGGTTGCCCCGATAATCCGTAATCGTCGCGTGAGATATGAGGTTCACCATGCCGCTTCCCGATTCTCTACAAGCCTTAGCTGAAACCAGCAAAGCGTGGCCGTTTGAGGAGGCCCGCAAAACGCTGGCGCGGGCGCGCAAATTGGGCAAAACCGAAGTGATTTTCGAAACTGGCTACGGGCCAAGCGGCCTGCCGCATATCGGCACCTTTGGCGAAGTGGCGCGCACCACCATGGTGCGTCAGGCCTTTACCATGCTGGCGCCGGATATGCCGACACGGTTGATTTGTTTTTCCGACGATATGGATGGTCTGCGCAAAGTGCCGGATAATGTGCCCAATGCTGAGCTTTTGGGGGCTCATTTGGAGCAGCCGCTGACCGGCGTGCCCGACCCATTTGGCACGCATGACAGTTTCGGCGCGCATAATAATGCCCGCTTGCAGGCGTTTCTCGACGGCTTTGGCTTTGATTATGAATTTGTCAGTGCCACACAAATGTATCGCTCCGGCGCGTTTGACGCGACGCTGCTGAAGGTGTTGGCCAATTACCAAAAAGTGCTCGACATTATTCTGCCGACATTGGGCGAAGAACGCCGCCAAACCTATTCGCCTTTCTTGCCAATCTGCCCGCAAACCGGGCGGGTGCTGATGGTGCCCATCACGCCGGTCGATGTGGCGGCGGGGCTTGTCAGCTATATCCACCCCGATAGCGGTGAGACGATTGAAACACCGGTCACGGGTGGGGCGTGCAAATTGCAATGGAAAGCCGATTGGGCGATGCGCTGGGCCGCATTAGGTGTCGATTATGAAATGGCTGGCAAGGATTTGTCCGAGTCGGTGAAATTATCCTCACGGATCACCCAAGCGCTCGGCGGCACGGCTCCGGAAGGCTTCAGCTATGAGCTGTTTCTTGACGAGAATGGCGAGAAAATTTCCAAATCGCGCGGCAATGGCCTGACCATTGAACAATGGCTGACCTACGCCCCGCCGGAAAGCCTTTCGCTTTACATGTTCCAAAGCCCGCGCAAAGCCAAGCGGCTGTTTTTTGATGTCATCCCCAAAGCGGTTGATGAATATCTCACCTTTATCGACAAATATAACGGTCTGGAAGACGCGCAAAAGCTGACCAGCCCGCCATTTCATATCCATAACGGCCAGCCGCCCGCTGAGGCTTCGCCGGTGAGTTTTGCGCTATTGCTCAATCTGGTCAGTGCCAGCAATGCCGAAAACAAAGATGTGCTATGGGGCTTTATCGGCACCTATGCGCCCGGCGTTAGTGCCCAGACGCATCCGTTCCTCGATCAGTTGACCGATTATGCGCTGACTTATTACCGCGATTTCGTGGCGCCGCAAAAATCATATCGCGCCGCCAATGACGCCGAACGCGCCGCCATTGCCGAGCTATTGGGCAAGTTAGAAGCACTGCCCGCCGATAGCGATGGCGAGACCATCCAGACGGAAATCTATGCCGTCGGCAAAGCCCATTTTGAAGACAATCTGCGCGGCTGGTTCCAAGCCTTATATGAAATTCTGCTCGGTCAAAGTCAGGGGCCGCGCTTTGGCTCCTTCGCCGCGCTTTATGGGCTCGACAAAACCTGCGACTTGTTGCGCGCCGGTTTGGATGACGCATTGCTGTGAGCAGATGACGCGGCGGGTTTACAAAATTTTATCTCAGGCCGCTTGGCAGAGCATGCAGGCCGACGGGGTGTTGCGCCTCGCAGGGGTCGATACTGAAGACGGCTTCGTCCATTTATCAGCCAGCGACCAAGTCGGCGAAACACTGGCCAAACATTTCTCGGGTCAGACGGATTTGCTGCTCATCGGCTTTGAGGCCGAGGCTTTGGGCGATGCTTTGCGCTGGGAAGTGTCGCGCGGCGGGGCGCTGTTTCCACATTTTTATGGCCCGCTTGAGGCCGCTCTGGTGACACAGGTGCTTGCGTTGGAAAATCGGAATGGCGATACTTATCTTCCTGATGATTGGCAAAATGAGGAGGCCAGCTAATGGGTGTTTATAAATTCTTGCGCCCAGCATTGTTCACGCTGCCGCCTGAAACGGCGCATCGTCTGACCATCCGCAGCTTGCAGGCATTGGCCCATCTGCCGGGCCGGACCAGCGATGATTATATTTTGTCGCAAAAGCTTTTCGGTCTCGATTTCGCTAACCCGATTGGCATGGCCGCGGGCTTTGATAAAGACGGCGAAGCGATGGCCGGTATCGGCAAAGTCGGTTTCGGCTTTACCGAAGTCGGCACGCTGACGCCGCTGCCGCAAGAGGGTAATCCGCGCCCGCGAGTGTTTCGTCTGGTGCCCGAGCAGGGGCTGATTAACCGCCTCGGCTTTAACAATAAAGGCCAAGTCGACGCCTTGCGCCGTCTGTCGCTGTATCGCGCGCGCCGCCATTCCCATGGCCCGATACTTGGCGTGAATATTGGCGCCAATAAAGAATCGTCAGACCGCATCGCCGATTACGAAATGGGCGCCGCGCGGTTTGCCAATTTGGCCGATTATTTGACCGTCAATATTTCCTCGCCCAACACGCCGGGCCTGCGCGACTTGCAAGCCGCCACAGCGGTTAGTGAAATTATGAAACGGGTGCGCGCCGCCGCGCCGAAGGTGCCAGTGCTGGTCAAAATTGCCCCAGATTTAGACATTGAACAGGCGCAAGAAATCGCCTCTTTGGCGGTGCGTTACAAAATTGACGGGCTGATTATTTCCAACACCACGATTTCGCGCGAAGGCGTGGCCAATAGCAAATATGCGGCCCAAGCGGGCGGTGTTTCCGGTCAGCCTGTGTTTGATATGTCGACACGGATGCTGGCCGAGGTCTATCAGGCTAGCCAAGGCGACCTCACTTTAATCGGGGTGGGCGGGGTCGCCACGGCGCGTCAGGCTTATGCCAAAATCCGCGCCGGTGCCAGCCTGGTGCAATTATACACTTCGATGATTTATGAAGGCCCGCTTTTGGCCGCTCGCTTGAAGCGCGATTTGGCCGAACTGCTGCGCACTGATGGCTTTGCCAGTATCGGCGAGGCGGTTGGACAAGACGCTGACTAAAGGAACAAAATAATGCTAACGATTTACCACAATCCACGCTGCTCGAAATCGCGCCAGACCTTGGCGCTGCTGGAACAAGCCGGTGCTGATTTTCAGATTGTCACCTATTTGCAAGACCCGCTGACGCAAGATGGCTTGCGCGCCTTGCGCGACCAGTTGGGCGTCGGCACACGCGAGATGATGCGCCGTGGCGAGGCGGTGTATAAAGAACTGGCGCTGGGCGATGAGCAAGATGAGGAAGCCTTGCTGGCGGCGATTGCCGCGCATCCGATTTTGTTGGAGCGTCCGGTGGTAAGCGACGGCACAAAAGCGGTCATCGGGCGGCCCCCAGAAAATGTCGAAAAGCTGCTATAAGCCATTGGTTTACGAGCAGAATTGCAATTCATGTCGGTTTCTATAGTGTAGAGAGATGAGCTTAGGATCACAAACAGTCCAGCAATCGCGCCGCGAGACCAATCGCGTCCATAATCGAGACGCGATTATGGCGGCGGCGCGTGAGGTGTTTACCGAGCTTGGCTTTGGTGCCACCACAGTGCGCGACATTATTCGCCGCACCAATTTGGCCAGCGGCACTTTTTATAATTATTTCGACAGCAAAGAAGATGTCTTCAAAGCGCTGAATGATGAGATTGGCGACCATTTGCGCGGCGCCTTGCGGCAAGTCCGCGCCGAGGCTGAGACGGTAGAAGAATTTCTCCAACGCAGCTTTGAAACCTATTTCGGCTATTATCTCGAAAACCCTGAAGCGTATTATTTAATGCGCGCCAACCCTGACATTGACGCCTTTGCCTCGCGCATTACCGGGGAGCAAGAGCAAGCCGGTTTGAACGAAATGCGGGCCGATATTGAGAAAGCCATCGACAGTGGCTCAGTGCCCGAAATCGATGTCGGCTATCTGACGGCTTGTTTGGGCGGCGTGGCGTTTTCGATGCTGGATGAATTGATGCAGAGAGAACCAATTGATGTGGCGCATGCCACGCGCTTTGCCGTGCGCTTGTTTATGGCCGGTGTGACGGGGCTGCGCGACGCATAGGTAGATTTATTCACGATTTTTCCGGGGGCAGCAAAATGAACAGTGAACGCATAGTATTGAGCCTTTTGAAAAGGTTGCCAGATTTTATCATCCGCCGTATGGCCGGTGCGCCATTGGAAATTGATGGCAATCGGCTGAACGCCAATATTCAACTATTGGCGAAAATGGCCGGTACGCCGGAAGGTGACACCGACATTGAACAAATGCGCGCCAATGTCCGCAAAAGTTTCTTGTCGCTGGATGGCAGTCTGCGCCGTGGCGTGAAAAAGCGCGAGATGCATATTCCCGGGCCAGCCGGCGATATGCGGGCTAGCGTTTTTGAGCCAGCCAAAACAACTGACCGTGACCCGGCTGTCTTGTTCTTCCACCAAGGCGGTATGGTGATTATGGATGCCGACACGTGTTCGGGGTTTTGCTCCGAGCTGGCGGCCGAGTGCAACGCCAAAGTGATTTCGCTGGATTATCGCCTATGTCCGGAAAACAAATTCCCCGCCGCCATTGATGATGGCATGGCGCTTTGGGACTATGTGCAAGCCAATGCGCTGGCACTGGGCATTAACCCGCATCGTGTGGCCTTGGCGGGCGATAGCGCTGGCGGTTTGATTTCCGCCGTGATGAGCCAGCAATTGCGCGACGCGGGCGGTATTCAACCGGCGGCGCAAGTATTGGCCTATCCATGGGTGACCACACAAATTGAAAACACCGGCTCCATGGCCTCGTGCAGCGATGTGTTTCCGCTGACCCAAGAGACCATGACTTTTTTCAACCTGATGGCGTTTCCGGAAGATAAAAATATCGACCATGCTTTCGCCAACCCGCTGCTGAATGACAATTTGTCCAATCTGCCGCCAGCGATTATCGGCACGGCGGGCTTTGACCCGATCCGCGATCAGGGCAATGAATATGCCGACCGCCTGAAAGCGGCGGGCAATCAGGTGACGCATTATTGCTTCTCGTCTTTGTCGCATAGCTTTTTGGCGATGGGCAATGTCTCGGTGGAAATTGAGCAAGCGGGCCGTCAATTGGCCCGTGATTTGGCTGACATTATCAGCTAACCGGCTGGGCTATATCAGCGTCAGCAATATCGACATCAGCGACAGGCAAACGCCAGTCGTTAAGGCGATGCGCAAGGGCGCGAACCACGCTTCGATGTGTCCGGCTTTGACGGCGATCAAATCAGTCACGCATTGGGCGAGGAAAATCACCATCAGCAGAATATAAGCGCTGCTCATCGGCAGGTTGACGGCGACAAAAGCCAATAGGCTCGGCACAATGCTGATCACTAAATAGGGCGCTTGGCGCGCACCGTTTTGCATCGCCGTGCCCCAGCGTACACCGCCGAGAAAGCTGGCAATCAGCGCCGCATACACCATCACCAGAAGCGGCAGCGCATAGACCAGATCACCAAGCCCCGGCAGCCACACACCAATACCGCCAGCCAAAAATGGCACCAGGCCGAGAAAGCCAAGCAGGCGCGCGGTTGCGGGAACAGTTTTTAAGGCAGCAAACATGATGGCCCTATCCGAGGGTTGAAAGGGCGGGGAACCAATCCAGCAAATAGCTGGCAATGGCTTGCAGGGAGCCGAGCATAATCAGCACGCCGGTGACAATCAGCAGGCCACCGGCGCCGCGCTCGACCCATATCATATTTTTCTTGATGCGCTGGCTCGCCGCCATGAAGCGGGAGACCCCAAGCGCCGCCAGAATAAACGGCAGGCCAAGACCGGCCGCATAAACGGCCAGCAGCGTCACCCCTTCGCCGAGGCTGTCGCGGGCCGCCGCCAGCGCCAAAATCGTCGCCAGAATCGGCCCGATGCACGGCGTCCAGCCAAACGCAAAGGCCAGCCCCATGGCAAAAGCGGCAAATAGCGGAGCGGCCGATTTCTTGGCCGCTGGCCCGCTGCCCAAAAGCCGGGCTTCGCGCCCGAGCAGGGGAATTTGAATGATATGCGTCATGTGCAGGCCGAGCAGAATAATGAAACCACCAGCCACTTGCCCGAGGATTTGTTGATGCGAAATCAAGAGCGGGTTGATGGCCGCAGCCCCGGCACCCAGCGCGATAAACACGGTGGAAAAGCCAGCCACGAAAGCCAGCGCACCGGGCAAGATGGCGCGTCGCGCTTGGCCTTTGCTCTCGAGCTCGGCAATGTCAGAGAATTGCAGCCCAGCGGCAAAGCACAAATAGCCCGGCACCAAGGGCAACACACAAGGTGACAAGAAGCTCAACGCGCCGCCGCCAAAGGCAGCGATTAGTGAGGCTAAAAATCCATCCATGACTAACGCCTTCTGAATAAAACAGCCACGCCCCAACCCATAATCACCGCCATGATGACGCCGCTCGTGCCGTAAACCAGCGGCATTTCATAGGCCGCCTTATGCAAAACATGGCCAGTGCCGACAATATCGACAGGCAGCAAGCCGGTTTGATACCCGACGAGGCGACCCTTTTGGAAAGCAAAAAACTCAGTGATATAATCACCGACCGGCATTCCTGATGGCAGATTGATTTCGACCCTGAACAGGCGTTCACCAATAATTTTCACCGCGCCAACTTGCTCTCTATATAGGGCGCTGTTCTGCTTCAGGCGAATAAATCCCTCAATCGCTTGTTGGCGTTCAGCGGCGGGGATGTCGGCGCGGCCAAATTCCATGGCCAGCGATTGCTCGCCAATGCCATTTTCGCGCAACGCTCTATCGGGCGCGATGTCGGCCAAGGGGCCAGTGCTGGCCAGCGCGTAAAAGCCCGGCACGGGGCCGATGGCATAAGCCGCGTCATTGACCCAAATACCGGCTTTTTTGCTTTTCTTGCGAACGGTGAAGGTCTCGTCTGGCCCGCGCATGACGACAATAATATCGTCAATCGGCCCGTCTGGGGTTTCGGCAAGGGCGCCAAAAAGCAGCAATTGCTCGCCGACGAAATTCGAGCGTATCGAGATATGGTCTTTCGACAAATCAGCGACAATCGGGTTGGCGCGCGCTGTCGGCATTGCTGTAGGCAGCACCATGAACAGGCCCAGCATGGCCAGCACCAATCCGCCTCTGGTCAGGTGCCCGATCATCCGCCGAACCCCATGCGGGTGACCGAATATAATTCTTCTGGTTGGGTCAATAAATCGACCAGCAATTTAATCCCGACGCCGAGCACGATAATCGCCAGCAAGGCGCGTAATTGTTCGCCGCGCAAACGTTGTCCGGCAATGGCGCCAAATTGCGCGCCAATCACCCCGCCAATCATCAGCAATAAGGCGAGCAGAATATCCACTGTTTGGTTTTCCACCGCGTGCAGAATGGTCACCGAGGCGGTGACGAAAATAATCTGAAAAAGCGACGTGCCAATCACCACATTGGTCGGCATGCGCAGCAGATAAATCATCGCTGGCACCATAATAAAGCCGCCACCGACGCCCATAATTGCCGACATCATACCGACGAAAAAACCGATGAGAATCGGCGGGATAACGCTGATATAGAGTTTCGACTGACGAAACCGCATGCGCAGCGGCAGGCCCAATATCCAGCTATGCTGGCCGGGGCGGCGCGCGCGTATGGGTTGGCCACGGCGTGAGGCGGAAATCGCCTGCAGGCTTTCGCGCAACATCAGGCCGCCAATAATCGTCAGGAACACCACATAGCTCATCGAGATGAGCAGATCGACTTGCCCGATTTGCCGCAATAATTTGAACAATTGCACACCGGCATAAGAGCCAGCAATGCCGCCTGCCATCAGAATAAGACCCATCGGCACATCAACGGCGCGGCGCCGCCAATAAGCCAGCCCGCCCGACACGGATGACGCGACAATCTGATTGGCTTCGGTGGCCACGGCGACAGCCGGCGGAATACCGATAAAGATAAGCAGCGGGGTCATTAAAAAACCACCGCCGACGCCAAACATGCCAGACATGAAACCGACAAGACCGCCCATGCCAATAAGTGTCACGATATTGACGCTAATCTCAGCAATTGGCAGGTAAATTTGCAATCAAGACCCCTTGGCAATACGGCTCGGGAAAACCGGTGGTATTCTCTCGAACAGGTACCACAAATAGGACTTTTTGACCAGCTTGGCGGGGGGCGCACGAATGTCGCAAGGCGATGGGCAATTTGCTTTTTTAGACAGCCAGTGCATATTCCCTGTCATGCCACGCCATTAGCGCGGTCGCGTCACAGGAAAACGGATTAGGGACACCATGCAAAGATTTGAGCTTGCTCACGGCACCGCCGCAATATCCATATGTGACTGGACCGATGCCTCTTTCCATGCCGCCAAGCCGGTGCTGCACTGGGCCCATGCCAATGGCTTTAACGGCGAGACCTATGCGCCGCTGCTGACCCCGCTGGCCGACACATTTAATATTTACGCCGCCGATGCGCGCGGCCATGGCTTCACCTGTTTACCCGCCGAGCCAGAAGCGATGACTGGCTGGGATATTTACCGCGATGATTTGATTCATGTGGTCGAGCATCTGGCTGACAAAGCCGGTGCGAAAATCTGGCTCGGCGGTCATTCCATGGGCGGCTGCGCCAGCGTCATGACGGCGGCCAAACGCCCCGATCTGGTGGCCGGTCTGGTGCTGACCGATCCGGTGATTGTGCCTCATATCGGCAATATCTTGTATCGGCTATATGCCAAATTCAGCAAATCGGGGGGGCATTTACTGGCCCAAATGGCGGCCAAACGGCGTGCCGACTGGCCCGATGCGGCGACTGTCGAGGCGGCCTATCACGGGCGCGGCGCGTTTGCCACATGGCAAGATGGCTTTCTCAATGCCTATTTACGCGGCGGCCTCAAGCCAATTGATGACGACCATGGCAATAAGGTGACACTGGCCTGCGCGCCAGCGTGGGAGGCGGCCAATTTCAAAGGCCCGCAAGTGCCCAATGTGCCAGCCATTAAACAGCTACGGGTGCCATTCACCCTGCTGATGGCCGAACGCGGCTCGACAACGCGCGGCGCAGCGGCTTTTAAGGTGCCGCGTGTCAGTAAGAAAATTTCTGTCGTCCCCGGCAGCTCGCATTTTCTGCCGATGGAATTTCCCGAGCTGGTGCGCGATGAGATTTTGGCCCGGGCTGGCTTGGCTTAAAGCTGGCTGTCGTCTTGCACAAGATTGGCGGCGATAAGCGCACGATAATCTTCTGGCCAATTGGTGGCGCGGCGGCTGTTCAAATCAAAATGAATAACCCGCACTTGCGCCAACGCCGACAGCGCGCCGGTTTCGGCATTAAATAATCGGTGCTCGACCCGCACGCTTTTGTCGGTCATTTCGCGGATGCCGGTATAGGTCTCGACAACATCACCCTCCAGCACTTCGCTCATATAGCTGACGCGCATTTCGCCGACCACGAAACCGCGACCTTGGCCATTCATGGCGTCGATGTCGATGCCGATATTGTGCCACATAAAACGCGCTACCTCAGTTTGGCGGCGGACATAGAACATCGTGTTCATATGCCCGAACTGGTCGCATTCCCAGCTATTCACCGACGTGCCGCCGAGGCGTTGAAAGCCGGCTGCAATGCTGTCGTCGCGCGTCATTGGCGCAATCCGGCCACCGGCCGGTAAATGCCGAGGTGCTGCATGGTCGGGCAAATCAATCCGCGCGGCTTCGGCCAAGGCGCGGGTTTTATCGCTCCACGGCACCAGCTTGCGGGCTTGGGTGTCGAAATGGCCAATCAGGGTTTTGAAACAGGCTTGCAGATTGTTTTTCGGGTCACGAAATTCTTGATACATGGTCATGGTGCGCTGGCCAATTTCAACCGGCGCGCTGCGCGCAATCATGGTGCCACCGGCCACCACTTCGCGGTGAAAACGCCCGTGTTCTTCCAGCGCCACCGTGCCGCGATGATTGGCTACCATCTCGCGCGGGGCCATGCCCATGGCCAATCGGGTGAAAGAAGCGTGGTCGGATGAGCGACCAAAATAGTGGGAAATATTCAGATGCCCCATCAAATCGCATTCCCAAGTCTGGGCGACCCCGCCATAGCCGGGCCAGAGTTTTGCAATAAGGGCTTCGGGTGAATCGGCGTCAGACATGAGCTCTCCAAAGACATGCGGGTGAAAAGGCGTGAGTGACAAAATGCCCAAAAATCGCCGGTTTCTCAAGCCCTGTTTAGCGTGTCTCAGAAGTTGGGAAAATAAGCCTTAAAAAACGTATCCGGCTTTTTTAAACGGCGCGATGAAAGCGCCATAGCCTTCGGCTTCCATTTCCGATAGCGGGATGAAGCGCAGCGCCGCTGCATTGATGCAATAGCGCAAGCCAGTGGGGCGCGGCCCATCATCAAACACATGGCCCAAATGGCTGTCGGCCAGTTTCGAGCGCACTTCGATGCGTTTGGCAAACAGGCTCCAATCGTCGCGCTCGACAATCGCCGCATCAACCAGCGGACGGGTGAAGGAGGGCCAACCGGTGCCGCTGTCATATTTATCAATCGAGGAAAACAGCGCTTCGCCCGATACCACATCGACATAAATGCCGGGTTTTTTCAGTTTCCATAAATTATTCGAATAGGGGCGCTCGGTCTTGTCGCGCTGGGTCACCGCATATTGCATCGGCGTCAGTTGTTTTCTCAAGGACTCACGGTCAGGCTTTTTGAAATTCGCCGCGACATTAATCGGTCGATAGCTGTCGACCGGTTTGGCGTCTGGGTGCACGCTCTCGGCCCGCAATGGTGCCAGCAGCGTCAGCACACACAGGGCAATGGCCATCAACATAAGCAGGCCGGCATCGGCAATCGCGCGCGCGCCGGACGACATGGTTTTTATTTTTGTTTGGTGCGTGTTTTTTTCCATGCTCCTTATGTAGGGCGCGAATACGGCACGAAAAAGGCAGATTCGCGGTTTTTTGCTGATAAAGCGTCGCTGTTTTTTCTTTTTCTCTCTTCTTCTTGTTGTCGCGACACCAGCAATATCGCAGTAAGGTCATAAAATAACGTAAAAATTCGCGCTTTCGCGGCGCCTCGCCGGTCTGCGAAAAAGCTTAAAATTCCCTTTGAAAATTACTCACTGATGTCGCATTATCGCGCCAGTCGAAAAGGAGACAAATATGAGCAGAGAAGCAGTAATCGTTTCAAGCGCCCGTACCGGTCTGGCCAAGTCTGGTCGCGGCGGGTTTAACATGACACATGGCGCCGCCATGGGTGGTCACGCAATTAAACATGCAATCGAGCGTGCAGGTATTGAGCCAGGTGATGTTGAAGACGTCATCATGGGTTGCGGCACGCCAGAAGGCGCGACCGGTCAAAACGTTGGCCGTCTGTCAGCCATCTGGGCCGGTTGCCCAGTCACAACATCAGGTGTGACGGTTAACCGTTTCTGTTCTTCAGGCCTGCAGACCATTGCCATGGCCGCTGGTCGCGTTCTGAATGAAGATGTGCCTGTTGCTATTGGTGCCGGTGTGGAAAGCATTTCACTGGTGCAGATGCAAGGCGCCAACTACAACAACATCACCGAAGAAAAATTGATGGCTTCTTATCCAGCTCTCTGGATGCCAATGATTGAGACGGCTGATATTGTTGCTGAGCGTTACAATGTATCTCGGGAATCGCAGGATGAGTATTCACTGCGCAGTCAGAAACTGATGGCCGCCGCTCAGGAAGCCAATCTGTTCGCTGACGAAATTGTTCCTATGGAAACAAAAATGAAAAAGGTCAATCGTGAAACCGGCGAAGAAACAATCGTCGATTACACAGTGACTGGCGATGAGTGCAACCGTCCAGAAACAACGCTGGAAGGTCTGCAAAGCCTTGCCCCTGTGCGTGGTGACGGCAACTTCATCACTGCGGGTAACGCCTCTCAGCTGTCTGATGGCGCCGCTGCTGTGGTTGTCATGGAAGGCAAAGAAGCCGAGCGTCGTGGCCTTGAGCCACTAGGTGCCTTTAAAGGTTTCGCCGTCGCTGGTTGTGAGCCAGACGAAATGGGCATTGGCCCTGTATTTGCTGTGCCACGCTTGCTTGAGCGTCACGGCATGAAAGTCGACGACATCGACCTTTGGGAATTGAACGAAGCGTTTGCCAGCCAAGCGCTGTACTGCCGTGACCGTCTGGAAATCGATCCAGACAAATATAACGTCAATGGCGGTTCAATCGCGATTGGTCACCCATTCGGTATGACCGGTGCCCGTCTGGTCGGCCACGCGCTGATGGAAGGCAAACGTCGCGGTGCGAAAAACGTTGTTGTGACCATGTGTATTGGTGGCGGCATGGGCGCAGCAGGTCTGTTTGAAGTCCTGTAAGCCTTGCGGTATTGACCGCTCAAACTAAATCAAACCGCGAGGGCTTTGCCTTCGCGGTTTTTTTATGCCCAATCGGGTAATCGGAGGAAATCATGCGGTATATTGTTGGACTAGCAGCGCTGGGCTATCTGGCGGCCAATGTCTGGGCCTATGGGCAAGTTGGCTGGAGCGGGTTTGATGTGGTGATGGCGCAAGCCTGGGGCAAGGTCATGGCTTTGGACGTGGCGCTTGGCGCGGTTTGTATGAGCGCGGTGATTTTTCACCATGAAGACAAGCGCTGGGTGGCGGCGCTTTGGAGCCTGTTTATCTTCCCATTCGGTCATTTGGTCAGCGCGAGCTGGCTGATCTTGCGTTTTCGCCGCTAAAACCGAGGCCGGAAATAGCGCGAAACACGACCCGCGCGGGCAAGTGATTTGCCAAATCTGTCTGCTGTGGATAAGTCTGGTGAAAACACGCCGGTGATTTTTTTGTTTCAGCCGGTTTTTTTATTTTAAAACCGTTTGAAATTGTTGGATTTTTTGTCGCTGCAAAAAAAAGTTACGTTTTCGTATAACTATCTGTTGACGTGCGTGAGCTGTTTATACACTATATGTTGTGTCTGGTGCTTCTGATTTGCTCAACAGGTGTTTCCTGAGAGAAAACAGAAACCGACAAATTAAAAGACCAACCCGTGATATTCTCATGAGAAACACGGCGCAGATTACTGCGTCATCGGGAAAGCTGTCGCAAGTCGACAAGGTCGTCAATTTGTCTCTCATCAGACCGGGAGTGGCGTATTCATCCATTGGGGGTGGAAGATGCGTTGAAATGTAGAAGGTGGAGAAGAAGATGTTTAGAGATACGGACGAGACAGCGACAAAACGGCCGACGGCCAAGGGAAACCGCGAAAATATGGAACAAAATAATGCGGCTATGGCTCCGGCAGCGACCCGCGAACAGCGTCGCGCAGAGGGTGATATGTCGAATAATGAACCACGCATGGATTTTGACCGCCAGGATCAGGCGGTTCAGTTTATTTCACGCCCGCGCGTTAAAAGCGACCCGTCACGCGACGTGCTACTGACCGAGTTCGGCAAAGCCACGCTGACCGACCGCTATTTGATGCCCGGTGAAACCTTCCAAGATTTGTTTGCCCGCGTTGCCTCTTATTATGGCGACGACGAAGCCCACGCCCAGCGCCTTTATGATTATATTTCCAAGCTCTGGTTTATGCCGGCGACACCTGTTTTGTCGAATGGCGGCACGGATCGCGGCCTGCCGATTTCTTGCTTCCTCAATGAAGCCAATGACAGCCTCGGCGATATTGTTAATCTGTGGAACGAAAATGTCTGGCTCGCCTCACGCGGCGGCGGCATTGGCAGCTATTGGGGCAATTTGCGCTCAATTGGTGAGAAAGTCGGCGAAAACGGCAAGACCTCTGGCATTGTGCCGTTCATCCGTGTGATGGACAGCCTGACGCTGGCGATTTCGCAAGGCTCTTTGCGGCGTGGTTCAGCGGCGGTGTATCTGCCGATCGACCACCCAGAAATTGAGGAGTTCGTCGAAATCCGTCGTCCGACCGGTGGTGACCCGAACCGTAAAGCGCTGAACCTGCACCACGGCATTTTGATTACCGACGCCTTTATGCGGGCTGTCGAAAATGACGAAGAATGGGCACTGCGCAGTCCAAAAGACGGCTCTGTGCAAGACACTGTGCAAGCTCGCGATTTGTGGATTCGCATTTTGACCGCACGGATTGAAACCGGCGAACCTTATATGGTGTTCAAAGACACGGTGAATAATCTGCGCCCTGAGCAACAAAAACTGCTCAATCTCGAAATCAAAACCTCGAACCTGTGCTCAGAAATCACCTTGCCGACCGGTGCCGACCATTTAGGTCAAGACCGTACGGCGGTGTGTTGCCTGTCTTCTTTGAATGCTGAAAAATTCATGGAGTGGAGCAAGGACGAGAACTTTATCGGCGATGTGATGCGCTTCCTCGACAATGTTCTGGAAGACTTCATCCAGCGCGCCCCTGACGAAATGTCGAAAGCCAAATATGCCGCGCAACGCGAACGCAGTGTCGGCCTCGGCGTCATGGGTTTCCACTCATTCCTGCAAGGCAATATGATTCCATGGGAATCGGTCATGGCGAAAGTCTGGAACACACGCATCTTCACGCATATTAAAGAAGGCGTGGACGCGGCTTCCGTGGCTCTGGCCAGCGAGCGTGGCCCGTGCCTCGACGCTGCCGAATGCGGTATCAATGAGCGCTTCTCAAACAAAACCGCGATTGCGCCAACGGCGTCGATTTCAATTATTTGCGGTGGCACCAGCCCGGGCATTGAGCCGATTGCGGCCAATAGTTTCACCCACAAAACCTTGTCTGGCTCGTTCAATGTGCGTAATCGCCATTTGAACAAATTGCTCGACGAAAAGGGTCAAAACACCGATGAAGTGTGGTCTTCGATTGTGACCTCGGGTGGTTCTGTTCAGCATCTCGACTTCCTTAGCGAAGACGAAAAAGCGGTGTTCAAAACAGCCTTTGAACTCGACCAACGCTGGTTGATTGATCTGGCCGGTGACCGTGCCGAATTGGTCGACCAAGCGCAGTCGCTGAATGTCTTCTTGCCGGCCAATATCCACAAGCGCGACCTGCACCAAGTGCATTATCAGGCTTGGAAAAAAGGCGTGAAAAGCCTGTATTACTGCCGTTCTCTGTCCATCCAACGGGCCGAAAAAGGCGAGGATGCCACGGCCGCCTTTGCCAAAGCGCAAGAAGCGCAAGCGGCTGAGTCGAATGACTATGAAGAATGTCTGTCCTGCCAGTAAGGCGGAGAATTTAACGTAAAAAAACTTTGCCCATCGAAGTGCATGACGAAAAGAAAGTGAAAATCTATGTCTTTGTTAGAAGAACGAATTGTTTACAAACCTTTCCTATACCCATGGGCCTATGACGCTTGGCTGACGCAACAACGGATTCACTGGTTGCCAGAAGAAGTGCCATTGGCGGAAGATGTCAAAGATTGGCACAAAAAACTGACCGGTGCCGAGCGCAACCTGCTGACGCAGATTTTCCGCTTCTTTGTGCAGGCCGATGTGGAAGTGAATAATTGCTACATGAAGCATTATTCGCAAGTCTTCCAGCCGACCGAAGTGCAAATGATGCTGGCGGCGTTCTCCAATATGGAAACCATTCACATTGCCGCTTATTCGCATTTGCTCGACACAATCGGCATGCCGGAAGCTGAATATGAAGCCTTCCTGAAATATGGCGAGATGAAAGACAAATACGACTATATGCAAGAATGGGGCGTTGAGACAAAAGCCGACATCGCCAAAACTCTTGCCGTGTTTGGGGCTTTCACGGAGGGTCTGCAACTATTCGCCAGCTTCGCGATTTTGATGAACTTCCCGCGCTTCAATAAAATGAAGGGCATGGGGCAAATCGTGACATGGTCGGCGCGTGATGAAACATTGCACACCAATTCGATTGTGCGCTTGTTCAACACATTCGTGCATGAGAACCCAGAAATCTGGAACGATGAAATGAAAAACGACCTCTATGAGGCGTGCAAAATCGTTGTCTCGCATGAGGATGCGTTTATTGACCTAGCTTTTGAAATGGGCGGCGTCGAAGGTCTCGAAGCTCAAGAAGTGAAAGACTATATCCGCTATATCGGCAATCGCCGTCTTGAGCAGCTCAACCTTGAGCCATTGTTCGACATTGAGAAAAACCCACTGCCGTGGATGGACGAAATGCTCAACGGTATTGAGCACATGAACTTCTTTGAAGGTCGGGCCACTGAATATGCCAAGGCGTCAACCGAAGGCACATGGGATCAGGCCTTCGAATAGGGCGCTGACCTCTGACAAAATAATCAAGGGGTGCTTCGGCGCCCCTTTTTTTGCCTTTTTAACAGCCTGATATCATTGGCAAAAAACAGCTTCCCGTGCTGGTGCGCTGGCGGCTTTTGGTTGCCCTCATCCGGCCGCCTTTTTGGGCTATAAAATCGACGCCCCGAAGCGGGTGTAGATGAGGTTGAACAGATAGATCAGCAGAGCCGTCAGGCCGATGCTGGCGCAGAAAGCGGGGATGAACCCGAAGCGGTTGATGATGAAGGGCAGGACGAAGAATAGCGGCAGGGTCGGCAGCACGAAATACATGGTAAAGCCGACATGACGGGCGATTTTAGCGTCTGACGCGCCCTCAATATACATCCATAGGATAATCAGGAAGGTGGTGGTCGGCAGCGCGGCAATCAGCCCGCCCCATTTATCGCTCAGCTTGGCAACCTCGGTGACAATGCCGATGACCAGCGCGCTGATTAAAACTTTGGTGATGAAAAAACTCATGATCGCCGCCCTCTGCTTGCGCGAGTATAGCCCAAATGCGGCCGGATTTTGCATCACGCGGTGATATTTTTCTCTCGCTGGCCACGCGCTTTATTGGACGCTGAACTGGCCGAAGGCAAATTTGCCTTTTGTCTGCACACCGCTTTCGCCAATCGGCCGACCGACGGCGAGCGGTACATTGCCAACATAGAATTGGAAATCGCCCGGCTTAATCGGCACAAAACTGACATGGGCCGAACCGGCCTCGTCGCATTCAATGGCGTTGAAGCTCTTGCCCTGCAGGTGAATTTCAATATCCCCGACGGTGACCAGCCGCAAATGCGCATTGTTCAAAAGCGCCGGCATTTCAATGCGCCAGCCTGAGAGGTCGCCTTGCACATCGGGGCAGTGAATCGTCAACCGATAATAGCGCCCGCTTATCAGCCGAATGTCCAGCGGCTCAATAACCGGCATTCCGTCGGCAGCGGTGGTGATGGTCAGATCGACGCCTTGCGGTGGGTATTGCGCCAGATTACCGAGAGACTCGGCCCACGCGCGTGGCCCGGCAGATAAGAGGGCAGCGCACAAGGCGGCGGATAGCAGGGTGATGGTCAAGATGCGGGTCATTTATTTACCTTCTCGAAAATATGGCAATTACCGGCGATGGTGTCGCCGTTTTGAATGGCCTGCACGAAATCCATGGCGTCATTGATGGAATGGCTCAGCGTATCGAGATGCGCTTTGTCCTCATAGGTCAGCGACCGCACCTTGGTGCCGGCAGCACATAAGCGCCGCGCCAGCGCCAATTGCATGCGCAAGGGGGTGTCTTTGTCGCGCGCGCCTGAGCCGATAAATAGCGGCACATCCAAGGCCAGTGTGGGATATTGCATCAGCTTGAAGGCTTTTTCCAAGCCGGCATTGGGCGATTGGGTAAAGCTATTGTCATAAGTCAGCTTTTCAGCGGCGATGACTTTGCGCATATCGCGATTGCATATTTTACTTATCCTCTGTGCCACAGGGCGGGCTTTGTCTGACAGATAATCGGCCATCGAGAAATTCGGATCGACCAGCTGCACCAGCGACAGGGCGAGAAAATTATAGCCCAATTGCGGGTCGACGACATCGCGCGGGCGTGTTTCGCGTAGCGCAATCAAGGCCTTAGGTGAGAAGAACGGGATGCCCGTCGTGACCACGCCTTGAACCTTCATATCGGGCGCGTAACGCTTGGCATAGCCGGCGCTGGCCAAAGCAGCCGCCGCACCTTGCGATTGACCGAGGAAAAACACGTCGTTTGAAACCGGATAGCCTGAAGCCTGCACCGCCCGAATAGCGTCGATATTGCTCATGGCTGCCGGTTTTGTCGCCAAATAAGGGTGTGTGCCTTTAGTGCCTAGTCCCTCATAATCAGAGGCAACAATGGCAAACCCTGCGCGAAGCCAATGGGCCAAGTAGTCGCGGTGAAAATCGGGATAGCCATGCCAGCTTGGGGCGCAATGATCGGCTATGCCGACGGTGCCGTGCGACCATGACAAAAGCGGCCAGCCGCCTTTGGGCGGCTCGCCCTTTGGCAAAAACAACACCCCTGATACGTGAACAAGGGGTGTTTCGCCGAGCCCGCTGGTCGAGGCGTATAATATCCGAATTGTGGTCGAGGCGTCGGGCAGTCTCAGCCGTTTGTCCAAGGCCTGCTGTTTCAACAGCACGCCGGCTGTTAATGTGGGGTTAGCCGCCGCAGAATAAAAATCTGAAACGCCGCCATCGCCCAAGTAATATCTATTTTCCTCGGCCCAAGCGGGCGCGGTGAAAAGCAGTGCGATGATGGTGAGGATGCGGGTCATTTCTATTTCCTTACGACAAACCGGTGTAAACCGAGCTTCAATGAATGCTGGGCAATGCCCGTTGTTGAGTGCGCAAGGGTCACTTTTCCCTTTTCATCACCGCGCATTGATTTGAGATGTTTTGCGCAAACCCCATTGCTTGGGATTGTTCGTTTACTTGTTTCATAAAATCAATTTGTTGTTCACATGATGCCAATGAGTTTTGAATCTCAATCGTGGTCATTGTTAATTGCGGGGTTGTGGTGGTGGTAAACAGCATGACCACGGATGCGCCAATCGCTGGAATAGGTGTCATTTCTATCTCCTTGAAACAACTCAGCCTATAATAATCCTCAATGCGTAGGCAATACGCGATGCGCGATAAATCAGGCAGTTTTGTAAAAAGCGATGGCGGCAGGGCGACGCCGCTTGGTCGACCAGATGTCTGGAGATTATGACGCGGATTGTGACGGCAATTGTGGCGGGGAAATGGTGCTGTCGGAGAGAATTGAACTCTCGGCCTCTCCCTTACCAAGGGAGTGCTCTACCCCTGAGCTACGACAGCTTTCCGGCCCTGTAAGTGCCACAGCAGGGGCGATGATGCAAGTGCTATTGGTGCGAAAAAAGGGGGCGCACCGAGCACCCCCTGATATTCGCGCTAAGCCAGTCGATTAAAAGCGCATAATGCCGCCAATGGTGAGTTCTTCATAATCAACATCATCCAAATCGCCGAGCGTATAGCTCACACGCAGCGTGTTGTTGTCGAATACAATGTCATAGCCAATTCCGTAAAGCAGGCCTTCATCATTGCCATTCATTGCGTCGAGATTGGCATAGCCGAGCTTGGCAAATGGTTGCGAGCCGCTGGCCCCGAGGTGATAGGTGCCGGCAATGGTGAACATATCGGCTTCGAGGTCTTGATCGACATAGAAATCGTCAACTTCGGCAATATTAGTATATGTGATCTGCGCACTGATCAGCTTGTCCAGTTTGCGACCATAAGTCAGGGCATAGCCACTGCTCATATCGACATTTCTTTCTGAGGTTTCGGTCTCGCCATCAACAAGCGCTGTGATGCCGATGTAGTTTTGGCCGTCACCCAGCATGTTTTGGGCGTGGGCGCCGCTGACGGTCAAAAGCAAAGCTGTCAGATAGGGGGTGTACTTCCGCATGGTTTTTCTCCTTTTTGTTTTTTTAAAAAACCTGTCCTTTTATTCCACAGTTTGGCGACGCCGACTATATCCGCTGGCGTGGCGTAACGGGATAATGTATGTTCGTTGTTTGTTCTATATTTAGAATGCGTCATTTGTAACGAGTTGTTGGCCCTGTGAGTTCGAAGCATCCGAGAGAAAAACATTTTCAGCCGGTTCAGTTGGCTTGGCTGGTGCAGCGTCAGTTGAATCTATGGCTGTGGTGCGAGGCGTGCAGCCATCATAAAAGCCTCGCCACACCGCCGCTTTTGGCGCGTTTTGGCGATATTGAGCTATCCGCGTTAAAGCGTCATTTCACCTGCTCGAACTGCCAAGGGCGGGATATTTTCATCCGTCCTGACTGGCAAAATTCCGGCTGGAGCCGAGGCGTCGTGTCGCGGCATGAAACATTGGACGATTAGGCGGGCGCATGACGGCGCATAATTATGCTATAAACCATTGGTAAAGACCCTTGACCGCAGCGGTTTCCGGCGGCAAACAGGAGATATGGAAGACAAGTCACAAGCCGAAAAAAAAGCCGCCCAACGCCGCGAGCGTTTGGCAGCGGCTTTGCGCGAGAATCTTAAGCGTCGCAAACAAGCGCGGCGAGAGAAAAAACCGGCCCCCGACAAGCAGACAGGTCATTGAGTTTATATGGATGAGATAGTTATTGAGGGCGGGGTGCCGCTGGCTGGTGAGTTGGCCGTATCGGGCTCTAAAAATGCTGTTCTGCCGCTCATGGTGGCGGGGCTTTTGAGCGATGAGAAGCTCATCTTGCGCGGCACGCCGCGTTTGGCCGACACCCGCACCTTGGCCAATGTGTTGCGCCAATTAGGCGCTGAGGTCGAAGAATTTGGGAATGGGCCGGGCGAAGGGCTCAGTGTGCACACGCCGCGCCTGACCAGCACGCTGGCGCCTTATGAATTTGTTTCGAAAATGCGCGCCAGTTTTTGGGTGCTCGGGCCGATTTTGGCGCGCGCCGGTCAAGCCCAAGTGTCGCTGCCCGGCGGTTGCGCCATTGGCACACGACCGGTCGATCTCTACCTCAAAGGCTTGACCGCTATGGGCGCCGAAATTGAGGTTGATGGCGGCTATGTGAACGCCACCACACAAGGCGGGCTGAAGGGGGCGCGGATTGATTTGCCGTTTGTCTCTGTCGGTGCCACCCATGTGCTGATGATGGCGGCGTGTCTGGCCGATGGCGAGACGATCATTACCAATGCCGCGATGGAGCCGGAAGTGGTCGATGTGGCAAATTGTTTGCAAGCCATGGGCGCCCAAATTGACGGTATCGGCACACGCATTTTGACCATCACCGGTGTCGATAAATTGTCCGGCGCCGACCACACAGTGTCGCGCGATCGCATTGAAGCGGGCGCCTTTGCGCTGGCCATTGCGGCCAGCAAAGGTGATGTGCGCCTCACCGGTATTGACGAGGAAGCGCTCGGCGCTTTGGTGCCCGCCATGCGTTTGGCGGGGGCTGAATTAACGCCGGAAAATGGCCCTGACGGGCTAGCCCTGAGAGTGCGCGGTGGCGCCGAACGGGCTTTGTCCACAACCGTGACCACCGAGCCTTACCCGGGCTTTGCCAC
>JAHEIG010000075.1 GCA_024639515.1 Rhodobiaceae bacterium
ACAGTTGAACGATGCGACGGTTGAGTATTGTAAAACCCGTAAGCAGTTTGGCGTTGCCATTGGCAGCTTCCAAGTATTGCAGCACCGCATGGTCGATATGTTCATGGAATATGAGCAGTCGGTTTCAATGACCTATATGGTCAATATGAAACTCACTGAGGATGCCAGCGAGCGCACCAAAGCCGCTTCTGGCGCCAAAGTGCAAATTGGTAAATCAGGTCGCTTCGTAGGCCAGCAAGCTGTGCAATTGCACGGCGGCATGGGCATGACCGAAGAGCTGAACGTTGGACATTACTTCAAACGTTTGACCATGATCGACACACAATTTGGCAATATAGACCACCATTTGAAACGGTTTGCGGCCGCCTAATTGATGACCGACGTGCTGGCCTATAACCAGCAGGGTCCGATTGTAACCCTGACCATCACCCGCCCCGATATGCGCAATGCGCTGGGTGAGCCGGGTGATGGTCAGGTGTTCACCGAGACGGTTAATCGGATCAATGCTGATCGCTCTATTCGTTGCGTTATTCTGACTGGGTCAGGCTCAGCCTTTTCGGCTGGCGGTAACGTGAAAGCGATGCGCGATGAGCGTCCGCCGTTTGACGGGGCAGGGGTGCATATTGCCGATGGCTACCGACAAGGCATCCACCAGATTGTTAAAAGTCTGTGGGCCTTGGAAGTACCGAGCATTGCCGCCGTCAACGGGCCAGCCATTGGTTTGGGTAATGATGTTGCGTGTTTATGCGACATGCGGATTGCCTCAGAAAAGGCGATTTTCGGATCGACTTTTCTCAAAATCGGCCTAATTCCCGGAGACGGAGGGGCTTGGCTTTTGCCACGCATAATTGGCGGGGCACGGGCCAGTGAATTACTGTTTACCGGCAAGACGATTTCGGCCGAGCAGGCTCTTCAATGGGGTTTGGTATCTGATGTTGTTGCGCATGATGCGCTGATGGCGTCAGCTCAGGCCTTGGCCGAAGACGTATGTGTTCAGCCGCCCGAAGCCTTGCGTGCTGCCAAGCGCCTGATGCGTCACGGCCAGAACGCGAGTTTTGAAACGATTATGGAAATGTCGGCATCTACACAAGCCTTGATGCACCAAACCCATGATCACAAAGAAGCTGTGCAAGCGATGCTTGAAAAGCGCGCTGCAGACTATAACGACAACTAGAAACGCAGATAAAGGAGATACCCATGGCAGTCGGAATTATTGCGACACTGAAAGTACAAGACGGAAAGCAGGCCGATTTTGAAGCCGTTTTCGCCAAAATGCAGGACGTAGTGAAGGCAGAGGAGCCAGGTTGCTTGCTTTATGCGTTGTGCCAAGACAAAGACGATGCCACCACCTATCGGGTGATGGAGCAATATGCTGACGAAGATGCGCGCAAATCGCATGGTCGTTCAGAAGGCTTTGCCGCCGCCGCAGGCCCGATTGGGGGTTGCTTGGCCGGTGCACCTGAACTCATTGAAGTAAATATTGTCAGCTAGGAGGCAATCATGGATTTAACATATAGCGAAGAAGATAATGCGTTCCGCGCCGAAGTGCGGGCCTTTATTGATGAAGCCTTTACACCGGATTTGCGGGCTGAAACAGCGCGTTCAAAAAACGGGTACATCAGCAAGCAAGGCCACACGCTGTGGCAAAAGCGCTTGTATGAAAAAGGTTGGGCTGCGCCAAACTGGCCGGTTGAGCACGGTGGTGCAGGCTTTACGCCAACCCAGAAATTCATTTTTACGCAAGAAATGGACACAGCCGGTGCCCCGCATACGATTCCATTTGGCATGAGCATGGTCGCCCCGGTCATCATGGCGTTTGCCAATGATGAGCAGAAGCAGCGTTTCCTGCCGGATATTCTGGCCACTAATGTGTGGTGGTGTCAGGGTTATTCTGAGCCGGGTTCAGGGTCTGACTTGGCCTCATTGCAGATGAAAGCCGAAGATAAGGGCGATCACTATCTGTGCAATGGGTCAAAAATCTGGACATCTATGGCGCAACACGCTGACTGGATTTTCTGCCTCGTGCGCACCGCCAAGACCGAGAAGCGTCAGGACGGTATTTCGTTCTTGCTGATTGAAATGGACACACCAGGTGTGAAAGTGGAACCGCTGATCACCCTTGATGGCCCTGCCAAAGACCAACAGGAAATCAACCAAGTGTTCTTCACCGATGTGAAAGTACCGAAGGAAAACCTGATTGGTGAGGAAAATAAAGGCTGGACCTATGCCAAATATCTGCTCGAGTTTGAGCGCGGCAACCCATACTCAGCCGGTCTGAAGCGCGGTCTGTCGAAAGTCAAACAAATGGCTGCCGAAATCGAAGCTGATGGTGCAAAACTGGCCGATGATCCAGATTTCGCCCGTAAGACATCAGATCTTGAGCGTCAGATTATGGTGATGGAAGCCACCGAATTGCGGATTTTCGCTGAGATTAACGCCGGTCAGAATATTGGCCCAGGCGCCTCGTCTTTGCTGAAAACACGCGGTACCGAAATCCAACAGGATGTGTCGGAACTGGCTGTCGAAGCCATCGGCCAATATGGCTTCCCATTCGTCGAAGACACGCTGGCCTCAACCAATGAGCCAGATGTCGGCATGGATGGCGCGCCAGTGGTTGTGCCGGGCTATTTGAACAAGCGTAAGACGTCGATCTACGCCGGTTCAAACGAAGTCCAGCGCAACATTATCGCCAAGGCGGTACTCGGCCTGTAAGCCAAACAGATTGATTAATCAGGGCGCCGGAGCAATCTGGCGCCCTTTTTTTGTCTCGATAAAGCGTGTGGCTAGGCGACGAAGCGCAATAGCAGCAATAAGGCGAAGATGGCGAGGAATATCGCCGCCGCCGCCCCGGTGCTGGCAACGCCGCTGACCAAGCCGGACTTGCGGCTGGTTTCTTCGCCCGTATGTAACACGGCGAGGATGGCGGTTTTGCTCTGCGCCACGGCACTGGCCCAGGCCGCCAAAAACGGGCGCGACAGCGCGTTGACAGTGCGCGGAAGGGCGCGGCGCAAGAACCAATCGGTGTTGAGCACAGTTGAGTCAATTTCTGGCGGATACCAGCCGCGCACCATTAAGAACACGAAGGCGAGAATGGCGAAGATCAGCAATTGCATCTCGCCCAGCACATGGCCAGCCTCCCAGACGTCATATTTCACGTCATAGGGCAGCAGGCCATAGAGCAGGTGCGGCGCCACGCCAATGACGATGCACAAGCCTGCGGCGATGCCCATGGCAATCAGCATATTCAGCGGTGCTTCTTTGACCTCGAATTTGCGGTCATGGCCGAAAAAGGCGAAATACGGAATTTTAATGCCGGAATGTTCCAACACGCCAGCTGAGGCGAAGATTAAAATCATCCATATGACGAAATAACCATCTTTGGCGACACTGCCAATGGTCAGCGATTTGGTGACAAAGCCGCTAAATAGCGGGAAGGACGAAATCGACACGGCGCCAATAATGCAGAAAATCATTGTCAGCGGCATCTTCTTCCACAGCCCGCCAAGCTCGCTGGCTTTGGCGGTGCCGGTGCGATAGAGCACCGCGCCCATGCTCATAAACAGCAGGGCTTTGTAAATAATATGCGCGAAAGCATGCGCCACCGTGCCGTTCAGGGCCAGTTCCGTACCGATGCCGACGCCGACCACCATAAAGCCAAGCTGGTTGTTCAGCGAGAACGCCAAGACCCGACGCAAATCATTTTCAATAACCGCGAAGAAGACCGGGAACAGAGTCATCACAGCGCCGATATAAATCAAAATCTCGGTGCCGGCGAAGCATAATGCCAGCATATAAATCGCCAGCTTGGTGGTGAACGCCGACAGCATCACTGTGCCGGTGACACTGGCTTCGGGATAGGCGTCTTGCAGCCAGCCATTGAGGAATGGGAAGGCGGCCTTAATACCAAAGGCAAGCAAGACCAGCCCACCGGCTAATGTGTTGGCCTGCATCGCTTGAATACTCAGGCCTTGGCCGCCGTGCCACAGCAACACCGCCCCGGCCAGCAAAATCACCCCAGAGCTGACTTGCATCAGCAAATAACGCATGGCAGCAGCAAAGCTGCGCGGTGTGCCGCTGACCAAGATCAGGAAGACAGAGGTAAACGCCGTCAGTTCCCAATAAATGAACAAGGTGATGAAATCACCGGCAAACAGCGCCGCAATGGCGGCGCCCGCATAGGCCAAGCCAGAGGTCGCGGTGAGGCGCGATTTCTCATGCATGGCGTAAATCACGTTGAGCGCGGCAGCAATGTGGAAGACCAGCGCAAATGGCCGGGTAATCGCCTCTGCACGCACCAGCGTCAGATCAAGCCCGGCGAGATTGGTGCTCAGATGCGTGCCGACATCAATGCCCCAGCACCAATAGGCGGAGAGGGCGATAATCGCCAGCATATAGGCTTGCCGCAGTTTATGCGGCAGAAACGGCACCACAGCGGCGCCAAACACCAATAACAGGCCAGGGATTTGCAGCAGGGTCACGAGGCTACTCATCGCGCTCTCCCTGGTCATAATAGTCAATGTCGCGCATCACCAGCTTGCGCAGGCCGACGCCGCCCGCCACCACGACAATAAAGGCGATAAAGCCATAAACAGCGAAAAACAGCGGTTGGCCTTCGGTGGTGAAATAAGCGTGCCGGTGGATGATAAATTCAAGCGCCACCAAAACCGCCGCCAACACGCACAGCGCGATGATAAAGCGCCGCGCGGCAGGGCTGATTTCGGGTTTTTCGTGGTGTTCTGACATGACTGCGCTTAACCCTTAAATTCCAGAATGAAGATATCGACAGAGAAAAACAGCGCCACGGAAATCAGTGCGGTGATGACCAGCGGCACCAGCACCGCCCATGGTGCTTCGCGATAGCCGCCCTCAGCAGCCACTTTACCAGCTGGTGCAAAGAAGCCGCGCAGGACAATCTCTCCAAGATAAACGAGATTGAGCAGTGATGACACCATCAGCACTACCAGCACCATTAAATGCTGCCCATCAAGCGCGCCTGCCATCAGCATGAATTTCGACCATGCACCGCCCATCGGGGGCACGCCGATAATCGACAGCGCCGCCAAGGCAAAGGCGGCATAGGTAATCGGCATGCGCCGCCCTAAGCCGTCCATATCTTTAATGTCGGCGAGGTGGTGGGCGACATAAATCGCACCAGCGCAGAAGAACAGAGTAATTTTACCCGCCGCATGAGTGGCAATATGCAGGGCCGCGCCAGAAGCCGCCAGCGGCGAGGCCAGCGCCGCACCGAGCACGATATAGCCGAGCTGGCTAATCGTTGAATAGGCCAGCCGCGCTTTCAGATTGCTTTTGCGCAAGGCCACAATAGAGGCGGCGAGAATAGAGAAACTGGCCACCACAATTAGCCATTCGCTGGCGCTGGTGGTGGCGAGGAAATCTAGCCCGAAAATATAAATGGCGATTTTCAGCACGCTGAACACACCGGCTTTCACCACCGCCACGGCGTGCAGCAGGGCACTGACAGGGGTCGGGGCGACCATCGCCGCCGGCAGCCAGCGGTGCAGCGGCATCAAAGCGGCTTTGCCGATACCAAAAGCAAACAGGCCGAGCAGGAATGGCACATAGACCGGGTCAATTTTACCGGCCAGAATACCTCCGGCTGTAAAGTCCAGCGTGCCAGCCAGCACCCAGACGCTAATCACCCCGAATAACAGGAACATGATCGAGCTGGACACCAGAATGCCGAGATAAATCCGT